>PLZT01000702.1 GCA_003152255.1 Methylocystaceae bacterium
CGCATGACTCGGGGCCAGTGTGGTTCGCTACACCTTCACTGCAAGAGACTTGCACTCTCTACTCCTTGCCGGTCTTCCCGGCGCACCGAAAGTCTTGATTAATGCACAGGAGGGCAGGCCGAGCCCTTGTGCCGGGCAATGAGAGCAGCTGAACATTCGTTTTATATGCGACTCTGCTTCTCCAGCAGCTTCACTCGATGTTTCTGGTAGTCGAACACGGCTGCGCCAAGTGGCTGCTTACGATCCATTCGGACATGGGTTATCGAGATGATTATTGCGTTTTCCGTTTCCTTCGGACGGATATGGCACAAGATGCCTCCTTCATCGCCAGCGTAGGAGATTTTCGAGACAATTTGCTGCGGCTCAACAACGATGGCGGGCTGTTGCGTGCGCAGAAGCTGAATCAGCTCTGGCGTCAATTCGACTTCGAATGGAAGCGCTGCCATGAGCTCTGTCACGAGCTCGCGAGTTTTCTCCGGCTTGTCGAGCATGGTCATCCTCGAATGTCGCTGAGCAAGGTAAGCCCCACTCCGTAAAATCGCACCCTGCCGCAGCAACCGCGCGAGGTAAATAGGTGGTCGCTTCCACGTCTCTCAAAACCCTCATTTTTGAGGTAAGCGTCACGCGACGACCGCCTAGCGATATTTTCGCAAATCTGATTTGGTGTCGACCCAATATCGGGTGGGCGCGTGTTGTGGTTTACGTGCGTCGCACGACCGCACGCGGCTACTCAAGCGGCGCGGGCTTGCACTTGAGGGGGTCGCCAGTTCCACGGCAAGAGTTCATCGATGCGATTGATTGGATGATCGGCGATGCGGGCGATGACATCGGTGAGCCAAGCTTCTGGATTGATTTCGTTTAATTTTGCCGACTCAATGAGGGTATACATGATTGCCGCGCGCCGCCCTCCAGCGTCCGAGCCGGCGAAGAGAAAATTCTTTCTGCCGAGAGCTACCGGGCGAATCGCGCGCTCGGCGGCGTTGTTGCTCATTTCGAGGCGACCGTCATCGACATACCGCGTTAAGGCGTCCCACCGCGAGGTCGAGTAACGGATGGCCCCTGCGAGGGAACTCTTGCCGCTGATCTTGGCGAGCGTGGCGTCAAGGAACGACTTTAGTTCCGCCAATATCGGCGCCGATTTTTCTCGACGCGCATCGCGGCGTTCTGTTGGGCCTTTGCCACGAATGTCCGCTTCGATGGCGAACAATCGCGCGATCATTTCCAGCGCCTCATGCGCGGCGGGCGAAGCTGTCGCGACATGCACGTCATAAATTTTGCGCCGCGCATGGGCCCAACAGGCGACCTCAATGAGTTTCGGCGCGCCCGTCTTTAGATCGGGCAGGTAGAGATTGGCAAAGCCCGCATAGCCGTCGGCGTGTAGGAATCCGCGACAAGAGTTGAGCAGGTTTTGCGCGTGCTCGGCCTTGCGATCCGGCGAGTAGAGATAGAATGCGGCTGGCGGCGCAGTCGATCCGAAAGGCCGCTCGTCGCGCACGGCGACCCATAATCGCCCGGTTTTGGTTTTGCCGCGTCCCGGATCGAGCACGGGAACTGGCGTATCATCGGCATGGACGGCGGCGCCGGCGCAAACATGTCGGCCAATGGCTCCAGCGACATGTTCGAGATACGCCGCCATATAGCCGACCCAGTTCGCCATCGTCCCTCGATCGATGTCCACTCCGCTGCGAGCATAGATGTCCGACTGGCGGTTCAGCGGTTGATGATCGCCGAACTTCGACACGAGCACATGAGCGAGCAGCGCCGGCCCTGGCCGTCCCTTTTCGATCGGCAGCGTGGGCATCGGCGCCTGCTGAATCGTCTCGCAGGCGCGGCAACTCATTTTCGGACGAACATGAAGAACGCGTTTGAAGTGCGAAGGGACATATTCGAGCACTTCGCGCTCGTCCGCGCCGATCTTGCTGAACTTCTCGCCGCCGCAGGTCGGACAGACGCAGGCCGGCTCATGAATGATGGTCTCTTGCGGCAGATGCTCGGGCAAGGGCATGCGGCCCGGCGGCTTGCGGCGCTTGGAGGAAGACGGCGCGGTCGCCCGGGCCGCTCGCGTTTTCTCGGCCTGCGCTTGGCTTTCGGCGTCGGTCTCTTCGAGATCGCCGATGAGCAGTTCAAGTTGTTCGACTTGCGCGTCGAGCTTTTCGGACGAGCGTCCAAACCGCGCCCGCCGCAACACAGCCAGTTGCATCTTCAGCTTTTCGATCAGCAGCGTCTTGGCGTGGATCTCGGCGGAAAGCGCGACGACATCGCGTTGCAGATCGCTCGCGACGCGGCGTAAATCTTCAGGATCGCGGGGCAAATCAGCGTTGGGCGATGACATGATTATGTCTAGCATAACAGCCTCGTGGATGCACATAAAATCGCTTTGAATCAACGCGATATCAACAAATATTTGGCCGCCCGGCGGCGGCGGGAACAACGGTTCGGCGCCAATCTATTCCCTCGACAAGGAGCGCAAGTTGCGCCGGTGTCAGCTTCAAGGCGCCATCAACGATCGGTGGCCAAACGAACTTGCCCTTCTCCAACCGTTTGGCGAAAAGACACAGCCCGGAGCCATCCCATGTCAAAATTTTCAAATAGTCGCCGCGCTTCCCTCTGAAGACGAAAACGCCCCCGGAAAATGGGTCGGCCTTCAACACCTGCGCGACATCTGCTGACAAACCGTCGAAGCCTCGGCGGATATCGACGGGCCGACAGGCGAGATAGACGCGAACGCCCGGCGCGATTTGCAGCATCAACGTCCCTTCATGGCTGAAAGCACAAGGCGCAACGCCGCCTCGTCGACATTAGCGTCGACGCTGATGCGCGCGCCATCCGGCAACCCGATCTCGATAACGCCGCGCCGGCCCATTCCTCTTGTGTCGCGCCGGGGCTTCTTCGAAGTGATCCTTGCCGGCGCATCGGCGACAAGATCAATTGTCGCGGCGCGCGCGGGCGGCGCCGTCAGTTGGCCAGCGTTCTCATCCACCAAAGCAATCGGAATGAACGTAAGCGGCTCGCCCCGCGCCGTCGGCGCCCTTCGACGGTCGGGCCAACCCGCCCGCGCGCGCCTGATCCATTTGAAAACAAGATTGGCGTTGAGGTCATGCCGGCGCGCAACTGCCGCAACCGAAGCGTCTGGCGCCAGCGCTTCCGCAACGATCCGCTGTCGCTGCTCAAGGCTCCAGGATCGTCGCCCAAGAGAATCCACCTTGGGAATTTCCCCCAGGGATTCCGCATCCACTCCCGTAAATGTCCGCATGCAACCGGTGTCCACCTCTTATCGCGTGGACACCTAATCAAATTTACCCAAATCTCGGTAGGCGGTCGTCATGTGACCCTTACTTTTTGGGCTCTTCTGCGTTTTTT
>PLZT01000347.1 GCA_003152255.1 Methylocystaceae bacterium
CTCGACTTTCGGCCCAGGCGCGATGGTTGACCTCCCGACGCGCTCGGTGATCGTCGCCGGACTCGATTACTGGGAGATGCGGCCGAACTCCTTCCAATCGATTTCGGAAGCACGATTGAGCCAGCGGCTCGAACGCCTCCTCAAGGATCAACACCGGCTTGCGCCAGAAAANNCGTTGGTTCGTTTGCGAGCGCGTCGAGGATGGCCCGACTCCGTCCGATCGGCGCCGTAGGCTTGTTCCTTGGCAGGACCTCGACCTCAAGGGGCGCCGGAAATACGCGTTCGACGACGGCAAGAAGAGCGACGTGACGCCAATCCGCTTCGTTTGCGCGTGCGAGAAAGGCCATTTGCAGGACATTAACTGGCGATGGATTGTGCATGGCGCGGCGACTTGTCGCGAAACCATGTGGCTTGCGGAAAAAGGAACCAGCGCGGATCCCGCCGACACCTCCATTGTGTGCGGCTGCGGCAAGCGTCTTTCCCTTCAAGACCTCTTCCAGAAAGGGCGGCTCGGCAAATGCGTTGGCGAGCGCCCCTGGCTTCTTGATCGCGATCCGGACGGCTGCGATCAGAATTTGAAATTGCTGACGAGAACGGCGACCAACACCTATTTCCCTCAAGTTCTTACGGTCATTTCCCTTCCTTCCGAGGAGGACGATCTGACCATGCTCATCGACGAGCTGCTCGGGGATTTGGTCAACGTCGCTTCGATCGGCGACATCAGCGCGGCGAAGAAGTTCAATCCCAAGATTTCCGCCGCCTTGGGGCAGTTCAGCGACGCTGAGATTTTCGATCGATTGCAACGCATTCGCGAAGGCGCGCTAACGAACTCAAACCAGTCGCCCAAGCTTGCGGAATTCGATGTCTTCGCCAACGGCAAGAGCGAGATCGGGAGAAACAGCCCCGACGCGAAGCTCTATGCGGAAACGCTCATAAGGGAAAAATGGGATCCTGAACGATCGAGCGCGGCGAAGACCGTCCATAGTCTTGTCGCGGTCCATCGGCTGCGAGAGGTGTCCTGTCTCTATGGCTTCACCCGATTCGAAGCGGCGCCGACTTCGACGGACGGAGACATCGAAGATATCCAGCTCGCGGTTCACGGCGCGCCGATCTCCAAGGACGCTGATTGGCTCCCCGCGATCGAACTATTCGGCGAAGGCTTGTTCATCCATTTCGATCATGCGGCGATCATGGCCTGGCTTGATCGCGAAGCCGTTCGCGAGCGCGAGCGGAAATTATTGGACGGCTATCAGCATTGGGCCGCCCGGTTCACCGGAAAGCGACCGGAGTTTCCCGGAACGCCCTACGTCCTGCTTCACAGCCTGTCCCACGCTCTCATGCAAGAAATTGCGTTGGACTGCGGATACCCGGCGAGTTCGCTCAAGGAACGCGTCTACGCCTTGAGATCGTCGCGCGGCGCCGCCTACGACAAGTGCGGAATCCTAATTTACACGGCGAGCACGGGCGCGCAAGGAACACTCGGGGGGCTCGTCGGCGTCGCGCCGCGTTTCGCGAACATCCTGCAAGTCGCCCTACGGCGCCTGGAAATCTGCTCGAACGATCCGATTTGCGCCGATCATGAGCCCGACGAGCGCAGCGGCGATCGGGCGACGCATGGCGCTGCGTGTCATGGATGCTTGCTAATCGCGGAGACGAGTTGCGAAAGTCGGAACCTATTCCTCGATCGCGCTCTTCTGGTTCGAACGATGCAAGGGGATAACACCGCCTTCTTCGAAGCTTCATAAAGCATTTAGCCCAATTTTGACGGCCGCTGAATGCGAAGCAGTGGCGACGGCTCACCCGTCATCGCCGCGGTTAAGCCCCGCAAAACACGCCACGGTCGGCGCGGAGGCAAAATTCCCTAACTACTATAGCCGTCGAGGGTTTTTCATCACCCGATGCTTTAGATGATCAGCCTCCCTTCGCCGCGGCCCAATTCGGTCCAGCGTGCGCGTCAACGAGATCGGTCACGGGCGCATTGGGCAATAACGCGGAGAATGCCGCCGACATCTCCTCGACCAAGATGCGCTTGGCCAAGTCCTCCGACCCGTGCGGAACCTCAAGCACGAACTCGTCGTGAACCTGGAGGATCTGCTTGCCCGGCGGCAGGTCGCGGAACAGGCGCGCGTCGATCCGGATGACGGCCTCGACAGCGATCTCAGCGGCCGTCCCTTGGATTGGGAAGTTGAAGGCGAGGTTGCGTGAATAGGCGCCGCCGGCCTCCCAAGCGAACCAATAGCGTCGCCCGCCGACAGTCTCTATGAATCCATCGCGTCGAGTGCGAGCCTCTTGCTGGCGCATCCAGCAGGCGACGCCACCGTAAGTGGTCAGAAAGCGTCGGATCATGTCGCTCGCTTCTTCGACGGTCAGCAAGATGTCGCAAGCGTCGCGCGCGAAGTCGTGAATCCCATCCGGGCCAGACCCGAATATGATGCCGAAATTGATGGCCTTGGCTTTCTTACGCGCATCAGCGTGAGCTGGATTCGCCGTGTTGAACTCTTCGGCGCTAATGCCGAGCATTGCAGCAGCGGTGACGGCGTGGAGATCGCGGCCTTCGCAGTACGCGGCGGTCATCACCGGGTCGCCGGAAATCGCCGCCATGACACGCAGTTCGAGCTGGCTGTAATCGGCGCAGACCAGCGAGCATCCAGGCGCCGCGACAAAGACGGATCGGATCTCCCGCGCGCGAGGGATATTCTGAAGGTTTGGCTTCGAACTGGTGAAGCGGCCGCTCTTGGCGCCCGCGAGTTGGAAATTCCCATGGAGCCGACCATCGCTCCCGACGCGGTCCAGCAGCTTCTGACCGAAATTCGACGCGAGCTGTTGCACGCGCGGCAATTCGACAAACAACTCGACGCCCGGCAATTCGCCGATCAGACGCTTCAAATGCTTCGCTTGCGTCGAAAGCTTCTTGGCCGGCGTTCGCGGCCATTCCCGATCCTCGCCAAGCTTGCGCAGTTCGCGGCCTAGCCACGCCTCGACCTGCAGTGCGCTCCCCGGATTTTCGACGCCAAAACGTGTTGTGATCTCCTTGCGCAGGCGCGCCGTTTCAAACCTCCAGCCGGCGTCGAGCCGCGCCAGCACCTCGGTATCGAGCATGACGCCGGCGAGCTCCATTCGCGCGATCGGTACTACGGCCTTGTTCAAGCGGGTCGCGAGGGTGACGCCGTCTGGCGCTGATCGCTGGTGCTCTAGTTCCGACTGGAAATGCGCCCACAGGCGCCGCGCCATAACGGCGTCGAGAGCCGCATAAGCGATCTGCTCGCTGGTCAATTCGTCCCGACCCCAATCCGATTGCTGCATTTCCTTCGGAAGCGTGACGCCGAGCGCCTCTTTGACGGCGGTCCCAAGCGATGGCCGGCGCGTTCCCTCTCTTCGATTGTCTGGCTCGCCGCGTAGGAAGAGGCCCGACAGCAGAATCGTATCGACTATCACGGCGCCGGAGAGATCAACGCCATTGGCCATGAGCATCTTGATGTCGAAGCTTAGATTATGCCCGACAAGCGCGCAGCGCCAAACCGGCGAGAGCGCCGGCGATGATAGGGGAACCTTGCGCAGGTTGATCACCAGAGCCTTCGACTCGGTCGCGATCTGCAACAGACGAACTTCCGCCTTCAGCGGATCAAGAGCGGCGCCGGCGTCGGCCGCGTATTCGCGACGCGGCGCGGTCTCGATGTCGAACCCGATCATCGCTGTTTGTTGGGCGAGCAGGGCCGCAATCTCGCGCTCGGCCGTCGCCTCGTCGCGGACCAAAACGACCTCGACGCCCTGCCTGCCGGTAAAATCGTCTATGCTCACTGGTGAATCTCCTCATGCTCGGCCAATTCCGAACATGAGGCGATGATGGCGTGAACGGGCCCACGACATAACCCGGTGAACCGGCTAAGTCAGTTACGCCGCCGGGCTGGTTCCTTAGGTTTTGGGACTCGCTTCGGCAGCAGGCCCGCATTTTCCCATGCGCTGATGTGCTCTACCAAAGTATCAAGCTTCAGCTTAGGTTTTACTTTCCATTTAGACCGCATTTCTTCGGCAAGATCGGACTGCGACAGATGGGGCTTTGTTGCGCGTATTTCGTTCGCCAATTTCAGGCCGTATTTTTGTAGCGCTTGATAATCTTCCCTACGTTCATTCCTTGCCTATCCGGTTGCTACCC
>PLZT01000537.1 GCA_003152255.1 Methylocystaceae bacterium
GGCTCGACGAGATGCTCACCGTCACAAGGCTTGGCCTGCCGCCGGAACTGCGGCGGTCGCTCGCCTGCACCAATATCATCGAGAACGTCATGGGCACGGTGCGGCGTGTCTGCTGGAACGTAAAATACTGGCGTTCGCCGTCGATGGCGCTGCGCTGGGCGGGCGCGGCGATGCAGGAAGCCGCGAAGGGCTTTCGCCGGCTCAAGGCCCACAAGCAGTTGCCGCTCTTGAAGGCCGCGCTCGCCAAGCGAAAGGCGCTGGGAACTTCAGGGAACCAGCATCTTGTCCAAACGGCAAAGCTGCGTAGACTCCCAATCCGCGACGCCCGCTTCTGGATTTTCAACATCAAGCGGGACATCGCCCATCCCGCCAGCAGCCTGCTCGTAGCGCAGCTTAACGCGACCCGGCGCAACTTAGAACCATTATGATCTGCAAACGGCGCGACACGTTAACTCGCTGCCGGCTAGCATGTGGCCCGCGATCTTTCATCCCTCCGATGGCTTGCGCGGCTCGACCCTGCATCCGCGCAGGGCGCAGGCGGGGCATAGCCCTGCGGACCCATAGATGAAGAACCCGACGCCGAGGAGAGCGAGCGCCCAGCCGAGAGGCGTCTCGCCGAGGTAGAAATTGGCAAGAAGAGTGAGCGCCAAAGCGACGACAAGATGCGGCGCGCGCCGCCAACCACGAGGATGCATCTTCGGCTCCTTTCTGCGCAGAGAAATGGTGACGCGCCGCCCAAGACGCAATAGCTGGGATTCCCCGGATGAACGCCTAACGAGCATCGATTGTTCCCTTTTCCGACCGGATTGGTTGGCGGCGCGCTGCCCGTGAATCGCTCTTTGCCGCTTTCGGCGGGGTTAGCGACGTCCCACCGCGCACGCCGACGTTTCTCCTCTCTCATTTGGACGCAATCCTCCCGTCGGCTGGGCTCGAACGCATGACAATCGAACCCTTCACGCTGCTGACGCAGCCGGTGGCGGCCGCAGTTCGGCGATTAGCCGCGGGATGTCGGCGAACAAGTTTCTTGGAATGGGTCGAGTAGCGGAGGGGAATTTCACCCCTCCGACCTCACGAAACCGGGCGTGAGGCTCTCGCCTCATCCGGCTTCTACCTTCCAGCCGACGGTCGGATGCCGATCTACCACAGATACAAGAGGTTCGGGTCACGCCGCGCGAGCCGTCCTAGCTGTTAATCGACGCCGATCGGCATGGTAAGTAATTGATACAGCTCATAGGAGAGGGGTCAGGAGGTCTCGCCGATTTACACACGCCCGCTGCAACCCGAAGCAGTCGTCCGCAAAAGACCGCATTCACACGCTGGCAGGGTGATTTTCTGATGGCCACGCGCTATTGAGGGCGCTCATGGGGCAGACGCAAGAATCCTCATCCAAGGGATAGCGGGCGGCGGAAGTTGTAGCCGACGGTGACGAGGACGGCGTTTGTTGGCCGCCAGCGGCAGGCGCGCGGTGGTTTCGGCCCATTCGATGCTCGGTTTGGAAATGGCCGATGACCGGCTCGACGGCGTGGACGGACCCAATCTCCGGATCGAGGGGGATAAGCCATTCCGGTCTATTCGGCCTCCCTCGCCGAAAATGTCGTCCTTAACTTCTCTTCGGGATCTCGAACAAATTGCCGACCCTACATCAAATGTGATACGAGCCAATCGTCTGTCCAACACCGTCAATTGCTGGCATGGTTAAGATGCACAGCAATCCGATTTTCTACGCTAGAATGTCATGCTGACCAACAAAGCGAAATACGGCCTTAAGGCCATGGTGCATCTCGCTAAAATCCCTCCAGGGCACATGGCCCATGTAAATGACATAGCGACAGCTAACCAAATCCCAAAGAGATTTCTTGACGCAATCCTCGCGGAATTGCGCAACGCTGGTTACGTTCATTCTAAGAAAGGATTGGGCGGCGGCTATATGCTGGCCCGCCCTGCGGATGGGATCGGAATTGGCAACATTATTCGCGTTCTCGACGGACCGCTGGCGCCCATTCAATGCGCGAGCAAGACACTCTATCAGAGATGCGACGATTGTGTGGATGAAACAAAATGCGCCGTGCACCTAGTTATGATGGAGGTGCGCAATGCCTTAGCAAACGTTCTCGACAATCAGTCTCTGGCGCAAGTTTGCGCGATGGCAACTCCTTAGCACGTTGGTGTCGATCGCCGAGAAGAAGAAGCCCTGACCCTGCGACGACGTGGCGCGTGTTAAATGTGAGAAAATCACGGACCGGCGCCTATATTTTAACAGTTTGCTCCCGCTTGGCGAAGCCGAGCGGGAGGTGGCTGATTCCGTTCTGCAGCTGCCAATCGCAGAGACTGCCTAAATTTCACGCGCAGCAGAACGCGCTAAAGGGAGATTCTTATGAGCCTACACAATGAGCCATCACGCAAAATCCTGTCTCGCTTCGCCGCGACGACGGTGGCGCTGCTCTTTTCGGTCGGCGCCGCTCTGGCCCAGGCCCCGCAAAGCAATGGAATGGACCATGGCGCCGTGAGTCACGACATGAAGGGTATGGATATGAAGGGCATGGGCGGCATGGGTGGGATGGACCACGGCAAGAGCGGTATGGGCGGGATGGACCACGACGGTGGTGGTATGGGCGGCATGATGCGGCAGATGCTCTGTGGCGTGACGGAGCATGTCGAAGGCCGCCTCGCCTATCTCAAGGCTGAGTTGAAACTCACTGATCAGCAACAGGCGGCGTGGAACACATTCGCCGAAGCCTACCGCGCGACGACGCAAAAGACCGCTAAGGTATGCGCGGCCATGGATGCGGCCGGCCCCGACCACTCTATGCACCAGGGCGTCCTCGGACATCTCGCGATGATGGATCATCATATGAGCGACCATCTCGACTCGGTGCGTGGCCTGAAGGGCGCTTTAGAGCCTCTGTTCGCCATATTGACCGAGGACCAAAAAAAGATCGCCGATCACGCTTTGATGAACGTCATGGACGTCGGCATGGGCAAGATGATGGGGCATTAATCCAAAGCTCCGTGTCACCAAGCCGCGCCACTGGCGCGGCTTGTTTTATTTAGCGCAAAAATCTCACGGCGGCGAACAAACCTTTTGGCTTGGGTGGGGCCGGCTCTTCCGGCGGGCCCCTGACGGCGCTCGGCGAAGCAATCGTCGCCCCATCACCCTGGAACCCGGGATGAGCCAAAAAGAATTTCTTCGACCACCCGCCGAACAATGCTGTTGCACATCCAGTTGATCAGACGTTGCGTTGGAAAGCTGAGCCCTTCCAGCAGTCGCCTGTGAATGCTCTCGTGAGTCGATCTTCCGTTAATCGGCACCGGGTCTCGACGCCGATCGGCACGGTAAGTAATTGATACAGCTCATAGGAGAGGGGTCAGGAGGTCGCGCCGATTAACAATTTTTGATAGAGATTGGTCCTGCTCGGATATGACTAGCGCATCGTCGACTTCGACAACGAGATGTCGAATCGCGCTGCCCAGATTTCGTGCGGATTCCATACCATGTTGGGCCTAGACCCTCCGTTCTCGCTTGC
This sequence comes from Methylocystaceae bacterium, assembly GCA_003152255.1. Next base: position 3,525 of record PLZT01000537.1, read on the forward strand.
AAAATGAGACGACTGGTCATATTATCGCGCTATGAGCAGGCGCGACGTCAAAGAACTTCGAGAAAAACTCCTAGATCAAGGTGTGGTTCTGCTGATGGAGCAGGGCTATCACGGCACGGGTCTTCAGGAGCTGGTGCAGCGCGTCGGGATGCCGAAAGGGTCATTTTACAATTATTTCCCGAGCAAAGAGGCGTTCAGCGCCGAGGTCGTCAAGCACTACATCGAGCCGTTCATCACGCAGCTTGACAGTCATCTGCAGCGCCACGACGTGAACGCCGAAACGGCGTTGAAGGATTATTTCAAAGAGCTGATCGAGGAGACCGAGCGCCGCGATTTCAAAGGTGGTTGTCTGCTCGGCAATCTGATCGGCGAAATCGGCGACACGAGCGACCTCTGCCAGACCTCCTTGCGCGAAGCCGTGCACCGCTATCGCGACAAGCTGCAAGAGGGACTGGCCCGCGCGCAACAGGAGGGCAGTTTCCGCAAGGATTTGGACGCGAAAGACATGGCCGATTTTCTCGTCAATGTCTGGCAGGGCGCGTTGCTACGCATGAAGATCGAGCGGTCCGTGCGCCCGCTGATCCAATTCTGTGACTTCCTGCTCAACGGCTATTTCAAAGCGTGAGCTTTATTTTCGCCAGCTCAAGACGACCGGTCATTTTCCGACCATTCAAAGGCAAGCGAGGGACAAAATGCCGAAATACCTCATCGAACGCGAAATACCGGGCGCGGCCAAAATGTCCGCTTCGGACTTACGGGCGATCTCGCAACGCTCCTGCGCGGTCATCCGAAATCTCGGTCCCGACGTGCAGTGGGTGGAGAGCTTCGTCACGGATGACAAAGTCTATTGCATTTACATCGCATCGGACGCGGAAATCATCCGAAAGCACGCGGAGCAAGGCGGCTTTCCGGCCAATCGCATCAGCGAAATCAAGGGGATTATCGATCCCGCCACCGCTTGATCGAACACAAAAAAAGAGGGAGAGAGACATGAGGCCTATAACCGAAAAACGCGCGCCGAAGGCGCTTGCCACGCTTGGCTTATGCCTTCTCGCGGGCGCTTTTTCCAGCGCCGCCGTAGTGCCGGCGCGGGCAGACGAGACCTGCAACTCGCCCTTCATGACCGGACTGATCAAAGGGCAAGAACAATATCTCCATGTTTGGACGCTCGGCGAAAAGGGCGTCGGGGACGAGTCCTACAAGCTGGTGACGATCGACGTCATTCCGGGTTCTTCGACCTATGGAAAAGTGACCCATACGATCTCCGTCGGCGGGCGCGGCGAGGCGCATCACATGGGCTTCACCGACGATCGCAAATATCTTTGGGCCGGCCGCCTCGACGACAGCAAGATCTTCATCTTCGACGTCGGCTCCGATCCGAGCACACCGAAACTCGTCAAGACCATCGACAATTTGGCGGAAAGCACTGGCTTCGTCGGGCCGCACACATTCTACGCCCTGCCCGGTCGCATGCTCGTGCAAGCGTTGTCGAACAAGAAGGACCATGGCGGCGCGACGAGCCTCATCACTTACAACAACGCCGGCGATCTCGTCGTCACCACGCCGATGCCTCTCGATAACGGCGGCGACGGCTATGGTTACGACATCGCCATCAACCCCGGCCAGAACCGAATGCTCACATCGAGCTTCACCGGCTGGACCAACTACATGATGGACCTGTCGCAGCTCATCCAAGACAGCGTAGCCATGAAGAACTTTGGAAACACCATGGTCCTGTGGGATCTGAAGGCGATGAAGCCCGAAAAGGTGTTTTCCGTTCCCGGCGCGCCGCTGGAAATCCGTTGGGCGCTGAAGCCCGGCGCCGATTGGGCGATCACCGCCGGCGCGCTCACGTCAAAACTCTATCTGGTGAAGCAGGACGAGAACCATCAGTGGCAGGCGAAGCCCGTGGCGGATATCGGCGATCCGTCGAAGATTCCGCTGCCTGTCGACATCTCGATTTCGTCGGACGCGTCGTCTCTGTGGGTCAACACCTTCATGGATGGAACCGCGCGGCTGTTCGATCTGACGAACCCCGAAGTTCCCAAGCAGGTCTATTCGAAGAAGATCGGCGCGCAGGTCAATATGGTCTCGCAGAGCTGGGACGGAAAGCGCGTCTATTTCACGTCCTCGCTGCTCGCCAATTGGGACAAGAAGGGCGTCGACAACGAGCAGTTTTTGAAAGGCTATTCCTGGGACGGCAAGGAGTTGAAAGAGGATTTCGTAGTCGACTTCCACAAGGAAGGGCTTGGACGCGCGCATCACATGAAATTCACCGCGCGGGCTCAGAAGGCGGAATTGCGGTGACCGCGCCACGCATGAAAACGAAGGGCGCGTTTGCGCCTTTCGCCGCCTTCTCCCTCGCGTTGACGCTCGCGACCGCGCCGGCTCTGGGCGCGGAAACACCGACTCCGACGGTCTCGAACCTGCCGGCGCCCGGAACATACGCGCTCCAGCGCATCCAACGCATTCCCGAAGCGCAATTGTTGGATGCGGACGATAGACCAATGGCGCTCTCCATTGCCACGCGCGGCGCGATAACCGCGCTCGCCTTCTTCTATGGTCATTGCGTCGACCCCGCGGGCTGTCCCGTCGCATGGTCGGCGTTCGAAGCATTGCAAAAGGAGGCGGCGAGCGATCCGCTTTTGCGCGGTCGGCTGAGACTGGTGTTCGTCAGCCTCGATCCGACGCACGACACGCCGACGGTGATGCGCTTGTTGCAAAAATCCGAGAACGCCGAGACGCTCCCGCCATGGCGATTTTTGACAAGCCGTTCGCAGAGCGATCTCGCGCCGCTCCTGGCGAACATGGGCCAGGACATCGCCTTCGAAACCGACGCGGGCGGAAAACGCACGGGCGTCGTCAATCACATGCTGAAGGTGTTTTTGATCGACCCAGACGGATGGGCGCGGGAAATCTACACCACCGCTTTTCTCTCCACAGACAGTCTTCTCAACGATGCGCGCACGCTCGCCATGGCGCATCCCGAGGCGAGCAATCGAAGCGGGGCGCGGTGACATGCGCGCGGCGACGACGCGAGCAGTGACGGCCTTGGCGCTCGCCTCGGCGTTGTGCGCGTTTGGAGAAACAATGGCGCAGGAGCAGGCGAAGGCGCCGCTCGGCTTGCCGCCCGTTCCGCCCGCCATCGCCGGATCGCCCGCGATGCAACGCCTCGGCGAGCGCCTCTTTTTTGACCGCGGCCTTTCGGCCAACAACACGCTCTCCTGCGCCATGTGCCACATACCCACGCAAGGCTATACATCCAACCAAAGCGCGCTCTCCATAGGCTTGCAGGGCCGTTCGCTGCGACGCAATGCGCCGACCCTTTACAATGTCGTGTTCAAGAAATTCCTCTTTCACGATGGCCGCGAGACGGACCTCGCGGCGCAAGTGTGGGGGCCATTGCTCGCCGCCGATGAGATGGGCAATCCGGCGATCGGGCCGCTGCTCGATCGATTGCGCGCCGACACCATATACGGGCCAGCCTTTTCCGCCGCTTTCCCCGGCGAGGGCGTTTCGATGACGACGCTCGGCCGCGCCATCGCTGCTTACGAAGCGACGCTGCTTAAGGGTGACAGCCGCGTCGACCGCGCGATGTTCGGCGGCGACAAAAGCGCGCTCACGCCGCTCGAATGGCGCGGCTATGACGTTTTCGTCCACAAGGGAGGCTGCGTTTCCTGCCACACGATCGGCGACGACACCGCGTTGTTCACCGACCAGTCCTGGCACAACACGGGCATCGCTTTCGCGGCCCGAATGTCCGCGACGACGAGGGTCGAACTGGCGCCCGGCGTCTTCCAAAATGTTCGACTGTCCGACGTCGGCCTATCCGCACCGACGGTAAAAAATGATCTCGGACGCTTCGAGATCACCGGCAAGCCCGAAGATCGCTGGGCCTACACGACGCCGACACTGCGCGCCTTGAAAGTGACTTGGCCCTACATGCACGACGGCACCTTCAAGAGTCTCGAGGAGGTCGTCGACTTTTATGATCGCGGCGGCGAACCAAACCCCACGCTCGACCCGAAAATCAACCCGCTCGGCCTCAGCAGCGACGAGAAGGAAGCGCTCGTCGCCTTCCTTGCGGCGTTATGAGCCTTTGCCCCCTAGACCAACCCTAAGAGAAGCCATGAGAACAGCCCCGACATCCCGCCTCCAAGCACCCCCAGAGATGAACCCCTTCCAGAATTGAGAACATGTGCGCAGAAGGTCCGCCACCGCAGGCTCGCCGATCTTGTCCAAGTCGACTCAGCCGCATTGCATTTGATAGGTCGCCGCCCGCAGCGCCACATAGCCGCCCATGCCGGCGAAGTCGTCATAGGCTCGGCAGGCTTCTCTGCCGGCGGCGTCAGTCCCGCAGCGCGCCGTCCTCGATCATGCTGGCGCGCAGCTGCTCAATCTCCGTTGGCGACGCGGGCCTCCCGGTGATTATCTTGTGCATAGCCAGCACGCCCTCGAACGAAGGCTGGACCAGATAGCGCCGGAGCGACCGCTCGGGCTCGGTCCGGCGCGCCTGCGCGGCCATGGCGCGCGCCTTCGACGATGAGGATGAGAATGCGAGGCAGCGTCCGAACGACCATCCGTTCGCCTTCATCAAGCGAAACTGCCGGTGCGCGTCGAGCATGACGGCGCGGCGGTCGAAAGACCCGTCAGGACGGATCAAAAGGCGCATCGTGATCAACCTTTGGCAAATACGCGGCGACGTTACATTCGAGCGCCGCCAGCATGATGGCCTCGGGCGTCGAGTTCTTGGCGGCGATCTCGGCCAGCAATGGCTGCGGGTAGGACGGAATGTCGACGGTCACGCGCGTCACGCGAACGTGGATCCGATGATCGGGCGGTATCTCGTTCTCGGGTAATAGGTTCATATAGTGCACTGGCCTTTCTCTTATGGCGCGCCCGTCACGCGCGGCGATTGATCCGATACTCGGCGAAGACACACCCTCTGCATAGGCGCCAGAGTCGCCGTCTGATCATTTGCGCCGAGCGTCTGTTGCAACCACAAAATGGCCGGCAACATGCCGCTGATACGCGTGGACTCGACTTAGCCAGCAAGCGATGTCGCATCCCGAGCGGCGGCGGCGCCCGCCGGTAAGGCGCGGCGAGCAGACCTTTCCAGCATTTAGCGCCAACCTCCCAAAAAACATTGCATTTCAAGGGGCCGTTCATGCTAAGTGAGGCCTCCCCATCACAAAAACTCTCGCCGCGCCCGGCTCGCCATGAGGCGGCGGATCGCGTCGGCGATTGGGAGACCCATGCCAGAGGTTATTTTCACCGGTCCCGCCGGCAGGCTGCAAGGCCGCTTCCACCAGTCCGCCACGCGCGGTGCGCCCATAGCCCTTATCCTGCAGCCGCACCCGCAGTTCGGCGGCACGATGAACAACCAGATCGTCTACAATCTCTATTACGCCTTCGCCGAGCGCGGCTTCTCCGTGCTGCGCTTCAATTTCCGAGGCGTTGGTCGCAGCGAGGGCTGTTTCGATTACGGCGTGGGAGAACTTGCCGACGCCGCCGCCGCGCTCGACTGGGCCCAGGCTGTTGATCCAACCGCGCGCGCCAGCTGGATCGCCGGCGTGTCGTTCGGTTCCTGGATCGCGATGCAATTGCTGATGCGCCGGCCCGAGATCGAGGGTTTTGTCGCCATCGCCGCGCCCGCCAACCGCTTCGACTTTTCCTTTCTAGCGCCCTGCCCGCGTTCGGGCCTGTTCATCCACGGCGATCTCGACCGGGTGGCGCCGCTAACGGAAGTCATCGAGCAGATTGATAAGCTGAAAACCTACAAGAACGCCCTCATCGAGCATGCCGTCGTGCCCGGCGCCAACCACTTCTTCGAGAACCGGATCGAGCCGCTGATTTCGGAAGCGGGCGCCTATCTGGACAAGCGGCTCGGCGATCCTGCGCGCATCGCCATCCCGGCGCGGGCAGATTGAAGCGGATCGCGGCAAGCGGCGCAGCCTGCATGCGCCGCGCCAGAACGCCCGCCAAAGTGGGGTTCCGCAAGACCATCGCCTAGCTGTCCTTCGGACGATGGCTCTACCAGCGTCGCTGGGGCTGGCGGCTCGGCTTGAAGGGAAAACCGCGCAACGCACGGCGGTTTCGCCCTCGCGCGAGCGCGGTTTTGGTCTATACGACAAAGGGTAATGTCAGCCCATCAAAATCAAGGCGGTTCTTTATGACTAAGGTTGTGTCGCCGGCTGAGAATGAACGCGCCATCCTCGACGTGATTTCTAATCTCAATGTGCGCGCCAACGAGGTTTTCAGCCCGACAACCGTTCAGTGGCATTTTCAGACACGCGGCATTCGCGTCGAAGAATTCCATGATGCGCTCTCGTCATTAGGAAAACGGGGATGGATCGCTTCGTTGGCAAAACGGGGATTGATCGGGAATTTCCCGAGCCCAAAATTTCTTATGCTCACTGCGGCGGGTTTTAAGCAGCTGTAACCGCCGTCATCACGAGCGCCTTCATTTCCTTGATCGTCGGCCGTGACCACGCCCGGGGGCGACACGCGTTACGGCTCACCTCAAGAACGACGGCACGCTCGAACGAGCCGCGCGGATAAAGAACCATACCTCGACACGCGTGTCGCGCCTTTGGAATTGATTCCGCGATGACGCCATCGAAAGAAATTACCATCACGCTGTATTCGTAAACCTCGGCCTGGGCGCAGACTTCGATGAAAGCAACCTTTTCTGGCCGGAATCGGCGATCACCGACGCCGCCCGGCGATCTGGATAAGCGTCACGCCGAATTGGCTCTGCTGCATTCCTTGAAGAATTGTCGTGGTCATCGCCCAGCGAACCTTGTCTTTTCTCACAGAATCATCAAATACTCAGACATGTCCGTCGCAGACGGAATTTTTGCGCATCCCACGTCAGGGAAGATACGAGACGCCGTCGCCAATCGAGCAAAGATGAGTTTCCTGTCACAGATGATTTCTTCAAGACAGCGCATCGCTATTATAGCAAGCGGTTGTCGCGAATGAAGCTGCGAATTTTTTCGGCATATCAGAGAGCCGATCATCCCCAGAGGTCCAATGCGTCCAACCGTCCGTCCTTTCAAAATTGAATTCAAAACTCGTTCGTCCAGATCAACGCCGATGCGTCCGCCGACGAGCGACGATGCCGGCAAAGACCGCGCAACGCCCTCGTTCCTGGATGTCAGTGTTTTCACTGCGGGCCGCAACAGCCACGCGAACGACTACGAAGCTGCGATGAAGGCCGCCGAGGCGGTTTTCGCTCAAAGCGTTCCTGCGGTCCCCAGGCCTGAGACGAACTCGCCGCTCAACGCCCCCGTGGGTCGGGTGTTGCCCAGCCTTATCGAGAACAGCCTTCCCCCGACGATTCGATTGGCGGAAGCCGATGAAAAGCCCACCCCTAGTCGCGCGACAAAGAAAACCAAGGCCGCTTCTCCCGTTCGGCCCAAGAGGCCGACCGTTAAGCCGGAAGCCCTCGTGATGCAGGATTCGGTGGAGCAATCCATGACGAAAATCGCGCCGGAAGCATTGATCGCTCCAGATCATGAGCGCAGATCACTCCAAAAGCGCCGCGTCCTCGACGCGAATCTCAAGGCCGGCGAGAAATGGAAACGGCGCCTGTGCAAGACGGCGCGCTGAGGAATCACCGATAACGCCGACCACATCGCATGGGCCGCAGATGCTGTCGCGGTTAGCCGCCGGAACCACTGATGGTCTCGTACGAGCGTTCCGCAGCTTCGGGTTCACACCAATCTTTCGTAATCCGCTCAGGACTCGGGATCGAATTTGAGGTGTTCGCGGAACTCCGCGAGGCGGCTTCTAAAGAGCTCACATAACCGGGCCGCCGCCGCGGGATTCTGTTCGAGAAACTTTAGGAACATCTCACGCGAGATTTTCAACACGGTCGTCGGCTGACGCGCGATCGCGGTGACCTGGTGCGTCCCCTGAAGGATGAGGGAAAGTTCGCCAAGCAGCGTCCAGGGTTGCGCGATCTTGTCCGCCGGTCTTCCGTCGTCATGGGTTTCGAGCGCCATCGAGCCAGCCAAGATAATAAAGCCCCCGTTGGTCGCTTCGCCGCGACGAAAGAGCACGTCGCCAGCCCGCAATAGGCGTGTCTCGGCCCCAAAGACGAGCAACTGCAGCGCGCCGGGCTCGAAGGCCGTAAACAGCGGAATGCTTTTCAGGTTTTCGATGTCACTGTTGACGGCCATGCCTCTTCCACCATTTGCATCGTCAACATTTAATCGATGTCGGCGAAAGAAGCAGGCCTCACGAGGCGTCAATCCACAGTTTACTTGCGCGGTTGAGCGCACAGGCAGCAACCAAATGACTAGCCATAGCGGGGCATCAGGCGAAATTGCCGATGCGCCTCGGCCACGATGCTACGGCGGCCGTATTAGCCGTCAGCGGTCAGAAGGCTCGTCGGATTTCCTCCCTTGAAGCCATGAGGCGACGAGCGCTTCGAGCGCGACCAACCCCGCCGATTCTAGCGTTGCGTCCGCGTCGTGGACACGCTGCTCCCGCAGATAACGCGGAACCTGTCCGCTCACTCGTTCGGAAACGGCGTCGGGCGCGGGATCAGGCGGTATGTCGCTCTCGGGGTTTCGTCATGGCGCGCCTGCCTTTCCCTTATGTCGCACTCGTCACGTGCGGCGACTGATCCGATACTCGGCGAAGACACCAGCCTGCATAGGGTCCAGGTGTCAATTTCGGTTTCAATATGACACCGGCGCAGCATTGAAATTCAATGTGTTAGGCTCACACTCAGTATCACCCGGATTTCGGTTTCATTTGAGATCCCGGTCACAGTTTTTCCTATTCAATTGAGATTCCTCGACCAGTCGATCGACCATGCTTCTTGCCACGGCGTCGTCGATTTGATCGCCAAGGAATTCAATGCCTCAGCGAATCCGAAGATTAACGAAATCCCACGAGGAATTCGGTTTCATTTGAGACTCGAATCTCAATTGAAACCAAACAAAAATCAGGGATAGCTCTCAGTCTCGGATTGAAACCGAAATTGACACCTACAGAGGCGCATCGCTGGGCGTTCCATATTGACCATTGCGCAACTCTCGCGCGATTTCGGAGGTGGCGCGAAAAAAGCACCCCAAGTTTGTTCGGAGCGGCGGAGCGCACTATGTTCGCTTTAAGAACCGAAGCCGTGCGGGGAATGTCGGTTGATATGGATCAAGGTCCAACACGGCCCCGCGCCCCAAACATCGAACTCATTGACGCCCAATTAGTAGGAGGGGAGATCGCAATGGTAACTTGGCCTAATACCCGAATGGTCCTTGCTTGCGGAACGATATTGATGTCGGTGATCGCAGCACCAAGCGCCCGTGCTGGAGACGCCCCGTCGCTAAGCACGAACTCCCGCGTTTCCTTCGACTTGGCGACTTATCGCGAGATGAAGAAGTCCGACAAAGGCACTCTTGGGCTCATTCTCACCGCTATGCGCGAGACTGTTTTCTACGCGCAGAAATCGATAGGCACATCGGTCATATGCGCGTCTCCCAGGCCGATCCCAGTGACCGAGCTAATTGAGCGTGTCGACAAAGAAATTGCTGCGCCAACGAACCCGTTACGCCACAAATACGAAGACAACGACCAAATGGCTTTTGTCTTCGTCAGCGCAATGAAGAACGCCGCCTACTGCGAGTGAGACGTGTCCGACAGTCTTTGCGGAGAATTCGGCCTGCCCGCTCATGAAGAGAGTGTTAGGCTCCGTCAGGGACAACGATGTTCCGACATGGCCGATCCTCATGGCGGAGGCGACGCGCGCCGAATCGTTCTTGGAAAAACGACGGATGGCCGAGCAGGACAACTCGCCATCGGAGGCTCCCCATGCCGCCGTCGCGTGAATTCGACCATGGGGAATTCGTACGGGCGTTGCTCGACCCCGACCTTCCGCCGCCGGAAGGCCTGACGGAGGCGCAGGGCTTGCGGCCCGCGCGGCGGTTCGCTGTGTATCGCAACAACGTGGTCGTTGGGTTGATCGACGCGCTCTCCGAACGCTTTCCCGTATGTCTGCGAGTGGTCGGCCAGGATTTCTTCCGCTCGATGGCGCGGTGCTACGTCCGGGTTTCCCTTCCCCGTGCCCCCAGGCTGTTCGAATATGGCGAGGATTTCGCGGAATTCGTTTCTGGATTCGAGCCGGCGCGCGATCTGCGTTATCTGCAGGACTGTCAATCGGCGAGGGATCTCGACGCCGATCGGCACGGTAAGTAATTGATACAGAACATAGGAGAGGGGTCAGGAGGTCACGCCGATTAACAAATTCGACATAGCGCCGGCACTATGCACATGTTGCAAGAGCCATTCGCGGTTCCCAAATCTCGAAAGAGAAGTAGCTCTCAATGGTCCCGCGTCAACAGCACGGAGTAAAGATAATGAGCGCGGTCGGGGTTGTTGACATCGACTATTTCTCCGATGTCTTGTGCATCTGGGCATATATCTCGCAGGCCCGCGTCGATGCGATCACTGAAAAATTTGGCGACGGCATTCAGATAAAGCACCATTTCTGTTCGGTTTTCGGCGATACGGCCCGGAAAATCCCTTTGGCGTGGAGCGGCAAAGGGTCATACGAGGGGTTCAACTCACACCTGCGCGATGTGGCCGAACGATTTCCTCATGTCCAACTTCACCCAGACGTTTGGTTGAGGACCCGTCCTGCGACGTCGACGAGTGCACATCTTTTCATGAAAGCCGTCCAGCAATGGGAGCACGATCTTCATCGACCATCCGATGGTTCTCATCCCCGCATATTTGATCGGGTTCTTTGGGGGCTGCGCTGCGCATTTTTCCGAGATTGCCGCGACATCGCACGGTGGGATGTCCAATGCGAAATCGCAAGCGGCTTCGGCGTCGACATAGCCGCTATACAGGACCGCATGCATGATGGAACGCCGTTCGCGCTTTTGGCGTCGGACTACCAGGACGCCGATAAAATGAGAATTGAAGGAAGCCCGAGCTTCGTATTGAATGCGGGACGGCAGAAGCTGTACGGAAATATCGGATTTCACTTGATCGAGGCGAATATCAGAGAACTCATGCGGGCGCCTAGTGACGGCGAAGCGAGCTGGTGTTGAACTGGCCCATTCTCCGGTTTGTATCGAAGGGAGCGCTAAACCGTCGCTCGCACTCGAAAGTCTGCCGCGGCTTTACCTCAGTCATCAAAGGGCGTCGTGATGGAACACCGCGTCACATGTTTGAAGCAGAATGCTCTTGAGGCGTCGAAGCGGAAGAGCCAAGGTCCGCAACAAAGCGTTTGCGCGCATACCTTCACGTTCGCGCGTCTTGGCAAGATCCCACAGGAGTGAAAGCCTTGGCTAGTAGCGTAATCATCGCCTGTCCCAGCTGCGGAGGACTGAACAAGGCCCCTGAATCTCGGCTTGCCGCAGGCGAGCGGCCGGATTGCGGCCGCTGTCATGCGCCGCTGTTCGATGGCCATCCGGCTGAGTTGGAGACCGCCGAAGCTTTCGATCGGCTCGTTGGTAAGACCGAACTACCAGTCCTAGTTGATTTCTGGGCGGCATGGTGCGGGCCGTGCCGGGCCATGGCGCCGGAATTCGCGGCTGCCGCTCGCGACCTCGAACCAATGGTGCGCCTCGCCAAGCTCGACACCGAAGCCGCGCCCGTCGTCGCGGCTCGATTCGGGATCAAGAGCATCCCTATGATGATCCTCTTTTCGCAGGGTCGGGAAATCAGGCGGCAGGCCGGAGCCATGGGCCGGGCGCAGATAGTCGCATTCGCCAAAAGCGCGGGCTGAGGTCGAAATCAGACACAAGTGGGCGCCGTCTTGCGCGCAGCCGGGACGCAGGTCGGCAGTTCTGTTTGCGGATTTGAAGAAGACCCATTAAGCGTCAAGCCTATAGCGTGTGCCACAGCCGAATTATGAAATGGCGCCCCTCGTCGAGCACGTGCAGCAGTATGTTGAACACGTCCGGGTGCGCCTTTTCTATTTCGTCGAACAGCAGCACCTGGTAGGGTCTGCGCCGCACGGCCTCGGTGAGCGCGCCGCCCTCCTCGTAGCCGACATAACCGGTGGGGGCGCCGATCAACCGCGCCACTGAATGTTTCTCTATATATTCCGACATGTCGAGGCGAACCATCGCCGTCTCGTCGTCGAACAGGAAGCTCCTTGTGCGGCTTCACTTCATGCTGGTTGAGGATCTTGCACAGCGTGCCCTGCGCCAGATTGGCGAGGTAGGCGTGTCCCGCCGCCGGCCCATGCTCACGCGAATAGCGCGCCAGCAGCCGCGTCGTCCACAATTCATCCGCGTAGCCAAGCTCATTCGCTTTACGACACGCGAGCGATACCAGCCAGCTTTTGGCTTCGTCCGTAATCCTGCGCTCCCTGCCGGGTCTGGGGAGATCGGAGAGCGCCCCCAACGGACCAAGGGCCACGGCTTTCTCGACACAACGCTGCACGGTTTGATGATGCAGCCCCAAGGCTTGGCCCACCGCGAAGAAGCACGGATCATCCCGATAGGCGAGCAGAATGCGCGCCCGCTCGACGCGACCTGCAGGCTCCGTGCGCGAGCGTGCGATCATCGTCAATTGCGACAACTCTTCATCGTTGATCACCAGCGCAAGCGCCTGTCGCCACGTAACCATGCTTCTAATCCTCCATCTCGTAAATCAAGATGGAGGCTGCCTACAATGCTGCGCAAAATACAGGAATCCCTTCCAACCAAGTGCTTTCACGGAATCGATGTACTAGGAACGGAATGGCCTTTATGCGACTTTCGCACGTCCCGATATGCGAATGGCGGCTTTACCCGCCGGAGCAACATCCGGCAGCGCGGCCATGCTGTCTCGCTTCCTGTATCGGCGGGCATGGCGCGTCGCCATAAGAGCAGAACACGCAGCAATCCCCCGCCTTGGGTTTGAGCATCGCGCCGCAGCCCTTGCATTCATAGAAGAATTGGCAGGCGTCCGTTGGCATCGTCTCGGTCGATTGATGGCCACAGGACGGGCAGGTGATGGTGGACTGAAGTTGCATCGCCGTCGCTGTTCTCCCTACTTGATGCTCGCCGGATAACCAGCTTCCGCTGTTGCCCTAATCAGCGCGGCGGCATTGACCTTGTCGGGATCGAAAGTCACCGTCGCCGTCTTCGCGTCGAGATCAACTTTCACACCGGCCACGCCCTGTACCTTTTCGAGCGCCTTCCTGACCGTGATCGGGCAGACGGTGCAGGTCATGTTTTTCACGTCGAGGGTGACGGTTTGCGGAGCGCCCGCCAGTGCCGCGAGCGGCGATAGGGCGAGCGCGGTGGCAACCAATAATCGTCGCATGGCGAAGGTTCCTTTCAGTAGAATAGCGGCGCAAGCCACGGGACGACGAGAAGGCCGAGTAGCGGCACGGCGGTTATCCAGAACGTCAGTCGCTGGCGCTTGGCCGTTCGTGGAGCAGCGCAAAGCGCGCCGGGCATACAGACTTGCGGGACGAGGTAGAGGCGGCGGAACGCCAAGCCGAGGAAGACTAACGTCAAGCCTATGAAGAGCGGACGGTACGGCTCAAGCGCCGTCAAATTGGCGATCCACGTTCCGCCGACGCCGAGCGCGAGCAGCACGAGCGGCCCGACGCAGCAGAGAGACGCGCCAACAGCGGCTGCCGCGCCAGCAATCAGTGAGGTTTTTGCGCTCAGTCTGGCCATCTTGATCCTTCTGGATTTGTCCAGCGCCGCTAATCTAAACTCCGTAGTATGGTACGGACTCAAGAGCGAAATGATGCAGCATGCAATCACGATTGGACGGCTGGCGGCGACGGCGGGCGTCAGTGTCGAAACCATCCGCTACTATCAGCGGCGCGGCTTGCTCGACGAACCGCGCAAGCCGTTTCGCGGCTACCGGCATTATCCCGCCGACATGGCGAAGCGCGTCCGCTTCATCAAGCGGGCGCAGGCTCTAGGATTCACACTGGAAGAAATCGTTAGCCTCTTGCGGCTGGACGGCGCGGATTGTTGCACCGACACGCGTGAGCTGGCGGCGCATAAGGTCGCCTTGATCGAGCGGAAGTTGCTCGACCTTGCGGCGATGCGCGACGCACTCTCGGCGCTGGTGCGCCAATGCGAGACGGGGCAGGCCGAAGGGTTATGCCCGATCATTTCCGTTCTGGCGCAGGACGGCGAATAGCAGTGCTAAAATCAGGAATTTGCACCAATTATTACACCCGCCAAGCGTTCTGCTTGGCGGGCTTTTTCCTTGTATGATCAGGCGGCGCTAACCAATCCCCTCGATGATTTTCCCCGTTCCGTCGCAGCGTTCGCAAGGCTTGTCGGTAGGCTTGCCCGTCGCTTTGTCGAGCTGCTTGCCGGTTCCGTGGCACTCGGGGCAGACATCTTCGCCGGTGCCGGGCGTTCCGGCCTCCGGATCATCGTCGGGGGTGTGGTGTCGGGATGGATTTTTGGATTGCATGGTCTGCCCCCCGTTTTGCATTCAAGGACTGGCAGAAGAAAGTCTATGCTTGTTGGCGCGTTTTAGCGAGGACTTCCGTCACCAGCGCCGCGCCCGCTTGGAAATCGAACCACGGCTGTTCAACGCTCTTTA
>PLZT01000524.1:0-795 GCA_003152255.1 Methylocystaceae bacterium
AATGGACGTCCCTACCGCGAACGCGTTCCGCGCTCGCTAACATCCTCACGAAGTCTGTGCTTTTCTCGCTGCTTCTGTTTGCCATGACGGTCGTCGAGGAATTGATCGTCGGCCATTTTCACGGAAAGGCGAGTCGAGAGGTCTTGAGGGAGATCGCCGGCGGCACGTGGGAGCAGGCCGTCGCCGTGGCCATCCTTCTCTTTCTGATTTTGATTCCCTATTTCGGTTATCAGGAAATCGCCGCCCGTCTCGGCAAGGGCGCACTCTCGAAACTCCTCACCGAGCGCCCTTCGCCGGAAGGGTAGGAGTAGCGTTCGGAATTGGGAGTGGAGCGGCAAAAGCGTCCGGCTATTTATTATCCGGGGCTCACCCCGCCAGCTCCTTCAACCCCCGGCGTATCAACGCGGAGGCGTCGGCGTCCTCGCCCAGCGCCTTGGCGCTGGCCGCCACCGCCGCGACCGCCTGCGGACGGCCATAGCCGAGATTGCACAGCGCCGAAATCGCGTCGCGCACCGACGATGGCGTGTTGGAGGCGTCCTCGCCGGCCAGCCGCGCCGCCGCCGGGTCGACCGAGGCGAAGGCGGGGGCCTTGTCCTTCAGCTCGGCGACGATGCGCGCCGCGAGCTTCGGCCCGACGCCCGAAGCGCGCGAGACCGTCGCCTTGTCCTGCATCGCTATGGCGTTGGCCAATTCGTCCGGGGGCAGGATCGACAAAATCGCCAGCGCGACCTTGGCGCCGACACCCTGCACGCTCTGCAGCAGGCGAAACCAGTCGCGCTCGGCGTCGCGCGAAAA
>PLZT01000524.1:803-7987 GCA_003152255.1 Methylocystaceae bacterium
CCGCGGCCAGCCGGCGCTCCAGCAGGCGCGCGCCGCGATGCTGCGCGTGGCAGATCGCCACCGCCAGCGCGTCCGCCGCATCCTTGCTGGCGGCGAAGCTCGCCGGCAGCAGCACGCGCACCATCATCGCGATCTGCGCCTTGTCGGCATGGCCATTGCCGACAACGGTTTTCTTCACGAGATTGGCGGCGTATTCCTCGACGTCGAGCCCCGCGAGCGCCGGCGCCGTCAGCGCCACGCCGCGCGCCTGTCCCAGTTTCAGCGCGGACTGCGGATCGCGGTTGACGAAAGTCTCCTCGACCGCCGCCTCTCGCGGCGCGTGAAGCGCGATGATCTCCATCAGCCCCAAATGCAGCTGGCGCAGACGCTGGCCCATCGGCGCGTCGCCGTCGGAGCGCACGCAGCCCGAGGCGACGAAGGAAAGCCGCGCGCCCTGAGCGTCGACGATCCCCCAACCGGTGTTGCGAAGGCCGGGGTCTATGCCGAGAATGCGAATCGTCTGGAGCGTCATGGCACCAGCTTAACGGCAAAGCCCCGCGTCAGACCAGCGGCGCCGCCTCGATCTTCTTCAGCGCGTCGACCACCGCGTCGAAAGGGAGAAGCGTCGAGGCGTGGCGCGCCTTATAGTCGCGCACCGGCTCCAACACAGCGAGATCGGCCCATTTGCCGTCCGGCGCCGGACCGTTCTCCTTGAGCATCTTGCGCATTTTTTCGCGCAGCTCTCGCAGTTCTCCCGGCGTCGCGCCGAGGATGTTGCGCGCGAGGATGGAGGCGGAGGCCTGGCCCAGCGCGCAGGCTTTCAGCTCTTGCGCGTAATCGGCGACCTTGCCGTCCTTCAGCGCGACATCGACCGTGATCGTCGAGCCGCACAAGCGTGAATAGGCGGTCGCGCTGGCCTGCGGCGCGGTCAATCTCCCGAGATGCGGGATGTTGGCCGCCAGCTCCAATATGCGCTTGTTGTAAACCGAATCGAGCATGGGAGGAAACACCGACGGCTTGGGGGTTACTTTGTCTGACGCACCGACTATATAGGGGGCCGAGCGTTCGCGCGGAAGCGTCGACCGCGGGGGTCGCGGCCAGATGCTTGCATGACGGCGCCTGAATTCGAATTATCGGTCCAATTCTCTTGGAATTTGACGGTTTCCGGACAATCTGGCCGGCGCTGAATTTCGAGGAGTCCGCCCACGGGGTTCGCGCCGTGGGATATGCCGCCGGCGTTCGCGCGTCGGTTTGTCGCCCGGCGGCGAATCACCCGGGCAGTTTGTCGCCGAACCGGAGGCGCCACATGGATGACGTGGTTAAGTCCTTGATCCCTTCCCCGAAAACCAAACCGATCCGACCCCTCGAAAAACCCAGTCGCCAAGAAGCGGAAGACGCCGTCCGGACGCTGCTGCGCTGGGCGGGCGACGATCCCAGCCGCGAAGGCTTGCTCGAGACGCCGGCCCGCGTGGTCAAGGCCTATGAGGAGTTGTTCAGCGGCTATAGGCAGGATCCCAAGGAAGTTCTGGAGCGCGTATTCGCCGAGGTCGAAGGCTACGACGATCTGGTCCTGGTGCGCGACATCCCGTTCTTTTCGCATTGTGAGCACCACGTCGTGCCCTTCATCGGCAAGGCGCATATCGCCTATTACCCGACCGATGGCGTCGTCGGCCTCTCGAAGCTGGCGCGGCTCGTCGACGTGTTCGCCAAGCGCCTGCAAACGCAGGAGGCGCTGACCGCGCAAATCGCCTCGACGATCGATCAGGAGTTGAACCCGCGCGGCGTGGCCGTGCTGGTGGAGGCGGAGCATATGTGCATGTCGATGCGCGGTGTGCTGAAACAGGGCGCGTCAACCGTCACGGTTCAGTTCTCCGGCGCGTTTCGCGACAATCCCAGCGAGCAGGCGCATTTCTATACGCTGTTGCGTGGCGCCCGTTAGTGAGCGCGGCGCCGGACAAGCACGCGCTGGAGGAAGGCGCCGAGTTCACGCCGCGCTTCGACGCGCAGGGACTGATCGTCTGCGTGACCGTCGAGGCCGCCACGCGGCAGGTGCTGATGGTCGCCTATATGAACAGGCTCGCGCTCGACAAGACCATCGAGACCGGCGAGGCGCATTATTGGTCGCGGTCTCGCCAAAGTCTGTGGCGCAAGGGCGAGACCTCCGGCCAACTGCAGCGCGTCGTGTCCCTGAGCGTCGATTGCGATCAGGACGCGATTCTGCTCGAAGTGGAGCCGGGGGGCGACGGCAAGGCTTGCCACACCGGGCGTAAATCCTGCTTTTATCGCAAGCTTGAACGTGGTCCGAACCACCGCCTCGTTTTTGTGCAGTAGATGCCTCGCGCGCAGGCGCCATTAACGCATCCGCCACTTTCGAAGCGCAGACTCCTGCATTAAATCTAAAAGGAGGCGGTTCGCCTCTTCCGGGTCGGGAACCGCATTTAGGAGCGGCGCCATGTTCTCGTTGATGCGAAAGAGTTTCGATATGTCAGGCGAACGCGGCGCGGTTTCGATCTCGCCTCCGGCAGAGGGCCAGCGCGCCGATGGCGCCCGTGGGCCTCGGCGCCCCCAAATTGGCTTGGCGCTGGGCGCCGGCGCGGCGCGAGGCTGGACGCATATTGGCGTTTTGCGCGAGCTCGCGGACAATGGGATCAAGCCCGACGTGATCGCCGGCACCTCGATTGGCGCTGTCATTGGCGGCTGTTACGCCGCCGGCAGGCTCGACGAAGTCGAGGGTTTCGCGCGCTCGCTGACCAAGCGCCGGGTCTTCGCGATGATGGACCTGTCGTTCTCCGGCATGAGCCTCATCAGCGGCGATCGTCTGAAATCCGCGCTGGAGAAGCAGGTCGGCGGCATCCAGATCGAGGATTTGCCGATTCCTTTCGCGGCGGTCGCGACCGAGGTCGGCACCGGCCACGAAGTCTGGCTGCAACGCGGCCCGCTGGATTTGGCTATCCGCGCCTCCTATGCGCTGCCGGGCATTTTCGAGCCCGTGCGAATCGGCGACCGCTATTTGTTCGACGGCGCGCTGGTCAATCCGGTGCCGGTCACGGTGTGCCGCGCGCTGGGCGCGGAGTTCGTGATCGCGGTCAATGTGACGGCCGACACGATGTATCGTTCCGCCGTGATTCCGAACCAGTCGGCGGCGGCGACGCCGACCGACGCGGGCTCCAAGGGGCCTTTCGCCGGCCGTGCCGGGGCCGCGCTGGAAGGCGGCCTGCTGCCTCGATATTTCGAGCGGCGCGCCGGCGACGCGCCGAATGTCGCGACGGCGATGATCGACGCCTTCAACATCATTCAGGATCGCATCCTTCGCTCGCGGCTCGCCGGCGACCCGCCGGACGCCACGATCCACGCCCGTCTCGAGGAAATCGGCATGTTCGACTTTCACAAGGCGGAGCAGCTGATCGCCGCCGGGCGCGAGGCGGCCAAGCGGGCGCTGCCGAATATTTTCACCCATATCCCCGTGCCCGGCGCGTCGGCCTGAGCGCTTTCCGCTCGCATGAAATCATGCTAGCGACAGGAAATCGCTCAAAATAATAATGTTAGAGCAAGTTCTCATCGAAAAAGTCTGTCAACTTTTTTAAGAACTTGCTCTGAGCGCCGGCGCCTGGAATTATAGCAGCTTGCCGGGGTTCAGTATGCCCTTGGGGTCGAGAGCGGCTTTTATCGCCCGCATCGCCTCCAGCGCGGTCGGATCCTTGACCCGCCGCAAAAGGTCGCGCTTGAGCTGGCCAATCCCGTGTTCGGCGGAAATCGAACCGCCAAATTTTTCCACGACTCCGTGCACGATCTCGCCGACCTCGTCCCAAAGCGCGAGAAAGGCGGCCCGATCCGCGCCGACCGGTTGCGAAATGTTAAAATGGATGTTGCCGTCGCCCATATGGCCGAAGGCCACGGGCCGCGCGCCGGGAACGCGCGCGGTCACGAGACGGCTCGCTTCCTCGATAAAGGCCGGGACATCCTTCGGCGCGACAGAGACGTCGTGCTTGATCGAGCCGCCCTCGCGCTTTTGCGCCTCGGACAATAGCTCGCGCAGACGCCAGAAGTCGGCGGCGTGCGCGAGCGAATCCGCCACCGCGGCGCCGCCCACCAGAAGCTTGGCCGTCGCACGGCTCAACATGTCGATAACCGCGTCCCTAAAACCGTCCTCTTCCATCGCGGCGCATTCGACAAGCGCGTACCAAGGGAAAACATGGGCAAAGGGATCGCGCGCGACATCGTCGTGCTTAAGCACGAGCTCCACGCCGATGCGGGGCAGCAGTTCGAAGGCTTGCAGGGCGCCGCCCATGCGCGACTTGCAAAAATTCAACAGCTCCAGCGCTCGGCCAGGGTCGGCCAGACCGACAAAAGCGGTGACGCGGGCGCGCGGACGCGGGAACAGCTTCAGCGTCGCCGCGGTGATTACCCCGAGCGTTCCCTCCGAGCCGATCATCAGGCGCGTCAGATCATAGCCGGTGTTGTCCTTGCGCAGCTTGGAGAGACCGGACAGAACGCGCCCGTCGGCCAGCACCGCTTCGACGCCCAGCGCGAGATCGCGCGCCGAGCCATAGGCGATCACATGCACCCCGCCGGCGTTGGTCGCGAGATTGCCGCCAATCGTGCAGGAGCCCTCGGAAGCCAGCGAAAGCGGAAAATAGCGGTCGACCGATTCGGCGGCGGCTTGCGCGCGCGCGAGCGTCACGCCAGCGTCCACCGTCATGGCGTCGCTGACGGGATCGATATCGCGGATCTTGTCGAGTCTTGATAGCGACAGCACGATCTGCCGCCGCGTGTCGTCGGGCGTTTGGCCGCCCACGAGGCCGGTGTTGCCGCCTTGAGCAACCACCCCGGTTCCGCTCTCATTGCAAAGAGCGAGAACCCGGGAGATTTGCGCGACAGTCGATGGTCTGACCACCGCGAGGGCGCGCCCATGAAACAGGCCGCGCGGCTCCTGCATATAAGAGAACATTTCACCCGGATCGGCGAGGACGCTTTTTTCGCCTACGACCGCCGCGAGGCGTGCAAGCAAATCCATCGCGCCTTTCCGACCATTTGTAAGAACCGGCGAAATCGCTCTTGGCTTCAACCTTTTGTTAAGGTCAAGGGCTTAAGTCAACGACGCCGGCGATATTCTCTGTCGTCGCGGCGGACGCGGACATAAGCGGCCTTCATGGCCGGGGCGCAGCTTAGGACGATACTGCATAATGTCGCGGCGATAAGCGCATTCATCATGACCATCTCCTTCCAGATTCGCGGGGAGACCAGGAGATTTCCCCATTCACGCTGGACTATGACGCAAATGCTATGCCGGATTTTTCAAAGCGGCAAGGGAAATAACCTAGCTTCCGGCGAAGGCGCCTTTCAGCCCTTCTCGAACTGATATAGTCGTCACAATAATGTTACCCAGTCGTTAACCCGCGACATTTCTCACATTTTTTGTAAATTTTTTCGCGCGCCGGCTTTATCTCGACAGCAGGCTTCTTTTGCGAATGGGCCGCCTCATGCGCGAAAATGTCGCGACCAGTTCGACATGCGGCGAGAAGCGGAACTGATCGATTGGCGTGACTTCTCCCAGCGCATATCCGCCAGCGATCAGAATCCCGGCGTCGCGCGCGAAGCTGTGAGCGTCGCAGGACACGGCGACGATCTTGTCGACGCTCGATTTGACGAGTTGCTCGGCCTGGGCGGCGGCGCCTGCGCGCGGCGGATCGAACACCACCGCGTCGAACTCCGAAAGCTCCTTGGCGTCGAGCGGTTTGCGAAACAGATCGCGCGCCTCGGCTATCGCCAGCCGCATCCCGGCCTTCGCGCGCGCGGCCTCGGTCAGCGCGGCGATCGCTTCGACGTCATTGTCGTAGGCGCAAACGCGCGCATGGGCGGAAAGACGCAAGGCGAAAGCGCCGAGGCCGCAGAAGAGATCCGCGACGCGCTTCGCGCCGCCGACGGCGGCTGACACATGGCGCGCGATCTCTTCCTCGCCCGCCGTCGTCGCTTGCAAGAAACTTCCCGGCGGCAGCGCGACCACGGCGTCGCCAACCGCGACGCGCGGCTTGCGGCGCAGCGCGATGACGCGGCCGTGATTCGACAACCGCGCGAGATCATGTCGCTCCGCGACGGCGATCACCGCCTTGGCCTCGTCCTCGGACAGCGCGCCGGGGCCGCGCAGGTCGATGTCGAGACCCTCGAGCGTCAGCGTCGCCGCTATGTCGAGCGGCTTGCCCTTGCCGGCCAAGGCCTTGGCGAGCGCCCTGGCCGCCGGCAGCGCCGGCGCGAGGCCAGGTTCGAGCAAGGGACAGGCGTCGATTTCGACGATCTCATGCGAGCGCGCCTGCATGAAGCCGACCCGCGCCCGCCCGGCGGCGGCGCGCGCGTGAAAAGTGACGCGGCGCCGGCCTGCGCCATGCGCGTCGATCAGCGGCGCGACTTCCGCCGCGACGCCGGCGTTGCGCAGCGCCGCGACGACAAGGCCGCGCTTCCATTGGCCATAAGCGTCCGGCGCCAGCGCCTGCACCGCGCAGCCGCCGCAAACCCCGTAATGCCCGCAGATCGGCGCGATGCGATCCTTTGAGGGCTCGAGGATTTCGATCATCCGCGCGTGATCGCCTTGAACCTCGGCGGCGACGCTTTCGCCGGCCAAGGCGTAAGGGACGAAGATCAAGCGCTCGCCCAGTCGCGCGACGCCTTCGCCGCGATGGCCGATCCGCTCGACGACAAGCTTTTCCATGCTCAAGATTTTTGTCCGCAAAGGAGAAATTCGCGGTTGCCATCGCCGCCTTCGATCGGCGAAGGGCAAAGGCCCTTGAGGCGCCAGCCAAGCCCTTCGACCTCTTGCGCGACGCGCGCGCAAACTTCCTTATGCACCAAAACGTCGCGCACGACGCCCTTTTTCACCGCGGCGCGCCCCGCCTCGAACTGCGGCTTGATCAGCGCGATCAATGTCGCGTCCGGCGCGGCGAGCGCCAGCACGTTCGGCAGGATCAGCGCCAGCGAAATAAAGCTGGCGTCGCAGACGATCAGACTCGGCGGCTCCGCGAGATGTGTTGGCTCAAGCGCGCGGGCGTCGAGCCGCTCCAGCGCGGTGACGCGCGCGTCGCCCTTTATGCGCGGATGCAATTGTCCATGGCCGACATCGACGGCGACGACATGGCGCGCGCCGCGCGTCAGCAGCACATCGGTGAAGCCGCCCGTCGAAGCGCCTATGTCGAGGCAATAGCGCCCGAGCGGGT
>PLZT01000524.1:8007-8886 GCA_003152255.1 Methylocystaceae bacterium
GGCGCCATTTATTCTCCCGTCTGCAACAGGCTGCCCGCCCTGCGCGCGCCAGCCAGCAGCTTCGAGAAGGCGAGCGTCGCGACGGCGAACAGCACGGCGTCGATGGCGAGACCTTCCATCATCAGATCGCCGCGAAACACATGGTCGATCAGCAAGCCGCGCAGGCCCTCGAACACATAGGTCGGCGGCAAGGACCAGGCGACGGGCTGTAGCCAGGAGGGCAGCGCCGCGACGGGATAATAGACGCAGCCGAGAGGCTGGACCACGAACATCAGCGNNCGCGCACGACGCCCTTTTTCACCGCCGCGCGCCCCGCTTCGAACTGCGGCTTGATCAGCGCGATCAACGTCGCGTCCGGCGCGGCCAGCGCCAGCACGTTCGGCAGGATCAGCGTCAGCGAAATAAAGCTGGCGTCGCAGACGATCAGACTCGGCGGCTCCGCGAGGTGCGTTGGCTCAAGCGCGCGGGCGTCGAGCCGCTCCAGCGCGGTGACGCGCGCGTCGCCCCTTATGCGCGGATGCAATTGTCCATGGCCGACATCGACGGCGACGACATGGCGCGCGCCGCGCGTCAGCAGCACATCGGTGAAGCCGCCCGTCGAAGCGCCGACATCGAGGCAATAGCGCCCGAGCGGGTCGACGTTAAAAGTCTCCAGCGCATGCGCCAGCTTGACGCCGCCGCGCGAGACCCAGGGGTAGGGCGCCGCCGCGCTTAACTGGGCGTCCCGCGCAATGTCCTCCGAGGGTTTTTTAACGAGCCGCCCGTCGGCGCGCACGAGCCCGGCCTCGATCGCCTCGCGCGCCTTGGCGCGGCTTTCGAACAGTCCGCGCTCGGCGAGCAGCGTATCGGCGCGCGGCGCCATTTATTCTCCCGTCTGCA
>PLZT01000524.1:8897-11889 GCA_003152255.1 Methylocystaceae bacterium
AGAGGCTGGACCACGAACATCAGCGACCACGCGAGATTTTCGGCCCCGAGCCCATAGCGCAGCAGCATGCCGCACACGAACAGGCCAATGCTCCAGGCGAACAGCGCGAGAACGACGAAAAACGCCGCGACGGCGAAGCCGAGCGCCCAGAGATTGAAGCCGAAGAACCAAATCGCCAAAATCGTCACGGGAACCACGCCGACAACGAGGCGCACGAGGCTCATCGCCATCAGCGACACCAGGAATTCGCTGGTGCGCAATGGGCTCATCAGCAGATTGGCGAGATTGCGCGACCACAGCTCCTCAAGAAACGAGAAGGCGAAGCCCTGTTGCGCGCGCAAAAGAATGTCCCACAGCAGGACCGCGCCGATCAGCGTGCCGGCCAGCTTGCCGGTAAAACTCCGCGCGCCGCCGGCGGCCGAAAAATAGCTCTGGAGAAAACCCCAGGTCAGCATTTGCACCATCGGCCAATAGGTCATCTCAACGACACGCGGCCAGGAGGAGCGCAGCAGATAGGTGTAGCGCAGCATCATCGCGCCGACGCGGGCGAAGGAAAAACCGCTCACGACACCGCTCCGCTCGCGCGCCCGCGCGCCACGTCGAGAAACACTTCCTCCAAAGTGGCGCGGCCGTAGCGCGCCAGCAGCGCGGCCGGCGACGCGTCGTCGACCAGCGTTCCCTCGCGCAGCATCAGCACGCGGTCGCACAGACGCTCGACCTCGCCCATATTGTGCGAGGCCAGAAGGATCGTGCAGTTATGCGCGCGGCGGTGGTCCTCGATGCGCGAACGCACCCAGTCCGCCGTATCGGGGTCGAGCGAGGCGGTGGGCTCGTCAAGGAGCAGCAGCGCGGGATCGTTGAGCAACGCCTTGGCCAGCGCGACGCGGGTCTTTTGTCCGGCGGAGAGCCGGCCGGTCGGGCGGTCGAGAAAATCGTTCAAGACGAAATCCTCGGCGAGCCGCCTGATTTTCTCCTCGCGCGCGGGGACGCCATAAAGCATCGCGAAAACCAGCAGATTTTGCCGCACCGTGAGTCGGTGCGGCATGTCGACATAGGGGCTTTCGAAATTCATCCGCCCCAACACGCTCGCCCGATCCGTCGCCATGTCGGCGCCGAGCGCGCTAATGGCGCCCGTGGTCGGCTCGATCAGTCCCATGATCATGCCGATCGTGGTGGTCTTGCCAGCCCCGTTGCCGCCCAGCAAGCCCGTCACCGAACCCGCGGCAAGCGCGAAGTCCAGCGGCCCGACGACGCGCCGGCCGTCGTAGGATTTGGAAAGCCCCCGCACCGTGAGGGTTTCGTGGGCCTGGGGCGTGGTCATGGTTGGGGTTTTACTCTCGCCCGAAGGACGCGCGCAAGGCGAGGGCGTTAAATCGAGAACTTCTATCGTCGGACTTGAAACGCCTATTGAAGCTTTAGAAACACAAAGAGCGGGGACGGCCACGGCCTTTCCCCACTCTTTGGTACCCCATCCTTGACCGGCCTAAACGTAACTGGCCTGGGCGTCTTCGCGCCTCTGAAGCCAACCCCGCGCCGTCTCTTTAGAGACCGTGCAGCGGTCGAATAGAACCGGCGTCCTCCCCGACTTGGACCGTAGCTGGTCACGAACTCCTTAACGTCAGCCTTGTTAAGGAGTCATCCAACTTACTTGGCGAGCGGACATTATGACGAAATCAGGGCTGTGTCATGCGAAATTATGCAGCATGACGTGAAATCATGTGATGAAGCCGCAAAAAAAGGCACGAAAATTCCACCGGGAGCCCAATCGATGGATTGGCCTTCTCGCGAGCGGGCGTCAACGCCTGAACAGCCAGATCGCCGCGGCCAAAATCGCCGCGATTCCCAGCAGCAGGCTTCGGTCGGAACTCCGCCGCGCCCGCGCCAGCTCCTCCAGCGAAGCCGGCGAGAGATCGACGCCCTGCGCGGCCTGCCGCCCCAGCGACGCCAGCACGCTTTCCGCGTCGGCCAGCACCTTGGGCAGGTGAGTCGCCAGCTTGGCGATTTCCGTGAAGCTGCGGCCGGCGTCCTCGATCTTCGCCCTTGGTCCCAGATTGGCCGTGATCCAGTCGCGCACCACGGGGTCCGAGGTCTTCCAAATGTCGAGCTTGGGATCGAGCGTGCGCGCGACGCCCTCCGCCACCACCATGGTCTTTTGCAGCAGCACCAACTCGGTGCGGGTGCGCATGTCGAACAGCGCCGTCACCTCGAACAGCAAGGTCAGCAGCCGCGCCATCGAAATGTCGGCCGCGTTGATCGAGTGCAGCGGCTCGCCAATGGCGCGCAGCGCCTGGGAAAATTCCTCGACCGAGTGAATCGGCGGCACATAGCCGGCCTCGAAATGCACCTCGGCGACGCGGCGATAATCGCGGGTTATGAAGCCATAGAGAATTTCCGCGAGGAATCGGCGCTCCTTGAGGCCGAGCCGCCCCATGATGCCAAAGTCGATCGCGACGATTCGTCCGGCCTTGTCGACGAAAAGATTGCCCTGGTGCATGTCGGCGTGGAAAAAGCCGTCGCGCATGGCGTGGCGCAGAAAGGACTGCAACACGTTGCGCGCCAAATCCTTGAGGTCGTATCCTTCCCGCGCGACGCGCGCGAGGTCGGACAAAGGCACGCCCTCGATCCATTCGAGCGTCAGCACGTCCTTGGCGGTGCGGTCCCAATCGACTTCCGGCGCATGGAAATCGTGGTCATTGGCGACATTGTCGCGAAACTCCGAGGCCGCCGCCGCCTCCAGCCGAAAATCCGTCTCCAGTTTCACCGTGCGGGCGAGCGTGTCGACGACTTCGATGGCGCGCAGCCGCCGCCCTTCCGAGGAATAGCGCTCGGCGATTCGCGCGATCACATACATATCGGCGAGATCGCGCGCGAATTGCCGCTCGACGCCGGGCCGCAGCACCTTCACCGCGACCTTGCGTTCGCCCTCGTGGTAGCGGGCGTAGGCGATATGCACCTGCGCCACCGAGGCCGCCGCGACCGGCTCGCCGAAGGA
>PLZT01000589.1 GCA_003152255.1 Methylocystaceae bacterium
GGGCCGTGCGCGAATGGCTGGCGCGTGGCTCGCGCGCCCCGCGTGATCCCGTATGGATCGCCGACGGCGTCCCGTCGAAAAGCTGGGCGCCCATCTCTCCGAAAACCGGGCGTCTCGACGCTTTTGAATGGGGACCGCCGCCTGATTCTGCTCCAAACCACACGACGGATGGGCGGCCCAACATTCCCGCCGCCTTCGTCAATCAAGCGCCGACGATCGCGGTCGCGCCGCCTCCCCCGAGCGCGCCCGTCTGAAGTCGGGCATTACGCGCTATTGGGCGGAGGCCTTGCCCGGGCGGCGAATTCGCACATAAAGCGCGCCCTCGCCGCCATGTTTGCGCGAGGCCTCGCCAAATCCGACCACGACATCGCGCAGCGCGGGCGCCTGCAGCCAGAGTGGGGCCATCCGCCGCAATACGCCGCCGGCGTCGCCGCCCGAGCCCTTGCCGGTGACGACAATCGCCATCTTCGCTCCGTCGGCTTGCGACCGGCGCAGGAACGCGATCAACGCATGATGCGCCTCGGCCTGGCGCAGCCCATGCAGATCGAGTTTGGCGTCGACGTCGAGCCGCCCGCGGCGCAAATATTTCCGAGTGCGGTGATCGATGTCCGCGAGCGCGGGAACCGGGCGGTCCCGCGGCGGCGCGTCGCGCTGTGTCGAGGCAGCGGCGAAGGGACGCGCTTCGCCGCCCGAGACCGGCTCCGCCTTGGCGTGGATCGGCCGGGCGCGAAACGGGCGCACATCGGCGGTGACCGCCGACCATAGTTCGAGATCGAGCGCGGACAGCGATTTCGACCGCGCGGCCGGTCGCTTTATATCGGTCATGGCGCCCCCGCGTCGCGCGGCAGTAAAACCACCAAATCCGCGCCATGGCGCACCCCGCCGGCCAGTGCGCCGGCGCTCGCGCCAGAACCAAAATATATATCCGCCCGGCTTTCGCCAAGGATCGCCGAGCCCGTGTCCTGAGCGATCATCAATCTCGCGAAGGGGTCGGCGGGCTCGCCGCGCCAGGGAATCCGCGCGCTGATCCAGAACGGCAGGCCGTAGCTCCAAAGCCCCCTGTCCACCGCGATCGAACGCAGCGGCGTCAGCGCGCAGCCTTGGCCGCCGATGGGTCCAAGAGCGCGCGTCGGCGATGCGTCGATGCGAAAAAAGACGTAGGACTTGTTCTCCTGCATCAGCAAACGGCCCATCTGGCCCGGGCCGAGCCCCAGATCCCGCAACCTCTCCTTGAGCACGCCGAGCGACATCAGCGCCTCGGAAACGACACCGCGCTCGATCAGCAAACGGCCGACGGACGTATAGGGATGGCCGTTGCGCCCGTCATAAGTCAGGGCGACGGCGCTCCCGTCCGGAAAGCGCAGCCGCGCCGACCCCTGAACCTGCATCAGGAACAATTCGACCCTGTCGCGCACGAAGGCCAGAGGCGCTCCGCGACTTTCCCAAGGGCCGTCCTCGATGACGCGCCGCTCGGCGTAAGCCTCCATCCCGCCGTCCGCCCGCCGCCGGCCGGCGGTCAGCAGAATGCCGTCCGAATCGCGGAAGGGCGCGTCGTTCAATGTGACGAGATCGTTCGGGCGGCCCAACACGGGGGTCGAAAAGCCGGGCTCCCCGTCGCGTCGCGCCTCGACCTCCACCTCATAATATCCGGTAAGGAATCCGGGCGTCGACAGGCGATAGGGCGTGAACCAGCTTTTGAAAAAGCTGGCCGCGTCGCCGGTTTCCGACAAGGCGGCTTCGCTGGCGGCGATCAATCCCGCGTAAGGAAGACGCGCCGGCCGCTGCTCGGCCAAGCCGGCGTGAATAATCTCGGCCGAGCGGCGGAAAGCGCCCAGCGCGGCTTCAAGATCGTCGCTCTCAAACCCTTCGAGCCCGTCGAAGGCGACGGCTTCGCGCATGAGCGGCGGCGACACGGCTCAATGGACGGTTTCGGTTGCGACAAGCTTCCAATTCGGGTCGCGCGCGCGAGGGTTGCGCGCGAAAGTCCACAAATCGACGATCTTCGCCGCTTGACTGGGATCGCCTTCGATAACCTCGCCCTCGCGGTTGCGCCGCGCGGTGATCAGCTTGCTGGTGAAACGCACGGTGACGCTGTTCGACTGCGGCAGCGCGCGCGCATCGTCGACAACAGCCGAATCGATCGACACGAGAGCGGATTCGACGCCCTCTCCACGCGCCTCCCGACCGGAAATCTCGGCCGCGAAACCGTCGAAAACATCCGCCGAGAGCAGCCGGCGCAAGGTGTCGCGGTCCCCCTTGGCGAAGGCCGCGACAATTATTTCATAGGCTTTGCGCGCGCCTTCGACGAAAGCGGGGCCGGAAAAAGCCGCGTCGGTGGCGGCGATGGCGTCAAGCCCGGCCCAAGCCTTGCTTCCCGTTTCGGCGACGCCGTTCCAGCGATCGGCGGGCAAGGGCTTGGCCGCGCTCGAAATCGGCGCGGCGCCCGGCAACGGACCGTCGCCCAGAGGCGCGCCGGTCGGCTGGAAGCGGCCGAGCGTCGGACCCTCGCGATCATTCCGCTCTCCGAGCACCGAACGCAGTTTCCACAGCACAAACACCGCTAACGCCGCGAAAATCAGCACGGAGGGGTCGAAGGCTTCGTCTAAGGGCAATTGAGTCACTCCCGGAAGATACGAGTTTGCGGTAGCATGTTGGCGGTTGCAAGTCACGAATCAACCCCCAGCTATAACTATCTTGGGCCACGGAGCGTCGCCCCCAGAGGTTCATACGCCGTGAACAAGTCGAAACTCATCGCCTATGCAATTGGAATATGGCTCGGCATAGAGGTCATCGCCTTTTTGCTGGTGGTGCAATTTTTGGGAGTGATGGCGGCGGTCGCCCTTGGCGTCGGGACCACCCTGCTTGGCCTTTTGGACATCAGGCGGCTGGTGACTTACTTGCGCGCCCGCATGGGCTGGTCCGGCGAAAAGAAAGCCCAGCCCTCGTCCAACGTGGTCGACGGCGGCCTGCAGGCCTTGGGCGCGCTCCTTTTGATCTTGCCTGGTTTCGCTTCAGACCTCGTGGGTCTGGCGCTCAAGGCGCCGTCCATTCGCGGCGATATCGCCCAACGCCTGCGCGGTGGAGGCGCCCGCAAAGGCCCACGCACGATCGACCTCGCGCCCAACGAATGGAAAAGCCTGGATCACCGCAAATCGCGACGGCGCGGCCCGCGCGCTAAACCCGGCGGCGCGCCGCCCTGCGCTTCCTGACGAGGAACGCTCGTCACTTGTCGCGCCGCGGCGGACGTGTTACCCGAGCCCGGCGATACGGGCGCGCCCAGCCACGTGGCGCGCGCTTAATGATGCGGAATTTTAGGGAGTTTGATATGGCGGACGGCAATGGCAACGGCGGAGCGGCGCAGGAGGCGACTAGCGCGCCGTCTCTCAATGCTTTGGGGCAATATCTCAAGGATCTTTCCTTCGAAAATCCCAATGCGCCGCGCTCGCTCGGGCCGCAAGAAAAATCTCCCAACATCGGCATTCAAGTGAACGTGAACGCCAAGCAATTGGCTCCGACCGATTTCGAGGTGTCGATCTCTCTCGACGCCAAGGCCGGCGAGGGAGTCGATCTTTTGTTCAAGCTGGATCTCGAATATGCGGGCGTGTTCCGTTTGACCAATATTCCGGAGGAGCAGATGCATCCGATCATCATGATCGAATGCCCGCGGCTGTTGTTTCCCTTCGTGCGCCAGATCGTCGCCGACGCCACGCGCGACGGCGGATTCCCGCCGCTGTTCATCGACCCGATCGATTTCGTCGCCCTCTATCAACAAAAGGCCGCCGAGGCGCAAAACGCCAATGCCCCCGCTGGGAACTGAACCGCGAAGCGCTTAAGCGGCCGGAAGGCCGTAACGGGCCAGCGTCGCCGCCAGGGACTCGCTCGGGGCGGCGCCGCTGGTGAATATCGCCCGGCGCCGCGGCGCATCGCCGTTGGGCGCGTCGGGACCGAGATTTTCGACGAGCACTTGATCGGCGCGGCGCGCGATCGCCGGAGCGGAATCGATCCAGTCGACCGGCCAGGGCGCGAGACGGGCGAACGACTCCAGCAGCAGCGGATAGTGGGTGCAAGCCAGCACGATCACATCGGTGCGCGCGCCCTCCCGTTGCACGAAGCAAGAGGCGATCTCCGAGGCGATGGCCCCATCGGCGATCTCTTCACCGTGAATGGCGCTCTCGGCGAGCTTGGCCAAATGCTTCGACCCGACCAGCGTCACGGCGCAGCCGCCGGCGAATTCCTGAATGAGCTTTTGCGTATAATCGCGCGCCACCGTGCCGGGCGTCGCCAGCACGGAAATCAGTTTCGTCCGCGACATCGCGGCGGCGGGCTTTATCGCCGGCACGGTGCCGACAAAGAGCACGCCGGGCCATCGCGCGCGCAACTGCGGCAACGCCAAGGTCGAGGCGGTGTTGCAGGCGATCACGACAATGTCGGGCTCGTGCTGGTCGATCTGCGCCGCCATGACGGCGAGGATGCGCGCGACCAACTCCGGCTCGCCCCACGAGCCATAGGGAAACCCCGCGTCATCGGCGCAATAGACGAACTCCGCGTTCGGGCGGATTTTCGCGATTTCCGAGAAAACGGTGAGCCCGCCAAGGCCTGAATCGAAGACGAGGATTTTGGGGGAGCGGGTCATCACGAGGGCGAGACTTTCGAACGGCGGCGGCGAATCTTTCGCCGAACAGGCATAAGACAGGCGCGGGTTTTAACAAAGTGTGTTTGACCCTTTGACCGGGCTTCCCCTTATGTTACGAAAATTCAACGACGGGCGCGCCGTGTTGTTTTCGGGGCGGACCGGCCAGCGAAAAAGGGGCGAAAAAGCCCGGGGCAAAAGGGAGACTTAATCCATGAGCGAACGGCGCTCGTCTTTTGGCTATGAAGATCTGCTCGCCTCCGGCCGCGAGGAACTGTTCGGCCCCGGCAATGCGCAGTTGCCGCTGCCGCCGATGCTCATGTTCGATCGGATCACCGAGATTTTCGAGACGGGCGGCGAACACGGCAAAGGCTATGCGCGCGCCGAATTCGACATCAAGCCAAGCCTCTGGTTTTTCGACTGCCATTTCAAGGGCAATCCCGTCATGCCCGGCTGCCTCGGCCTCGACGCGATGTGGCAGATGGTCGGTTTTTACCTCGCCTGGCTCGACCTTCCCGGGCGCGGCATGGCGCTCGGCGTCGGCGAGGTGAAATTCACCGGCATGGTGCGCCCGAGCGTGAAGTTGGTCACTTATGGCATAGACTTCAAACGCGTCTTCAAGGGCAAGCTCGTGCTCGGCATCGCCGACGGCTGGGTGGCGGCCGACGGCGAGCGCATATACGAAGCCAAGGATTTACGCGTCGGCCTGGCCAAGGCGGAGGCCTGAGGCAAGGCGGTTTCCGCATCACACAAAAGAACAAGCTCAAGGACTTTGGTCCGGGCGCGGGGAGAAGCAATATGAGACGTGTCGTCGTCACCGGAATGGGGATCGTATCGTCGATCGGCAACAACACAAATGAGGTTGTCGCCTCGCTGCGCG
>PLZT01000178.1 GCA_003152255.1 Methylocystaceae bacterium
ATCAACAAGCAACGCTATAAGAGCCTCTCTTTTTGATCACTGAGGGTTGGTGTTGTCCGCGCATGCTCGAAGGCACGTCGTCTGTTGTTCGCTACACGGCTGTCCACCACTAACTTCCGGCGTTCCCGGCTTGTTTCCCTGGCTGTAACATCGCCGATAGGTTTTCTTGCAGCGCGCTTCACAAGCCTGCTGAGCGGAAGCCGTACTCGTCTTCGCCAGTCTAAAATTGGATGGATATCGCGTGGATTGGAGCGCGAAACCTGACGCGCCCGCCTCAACGATGGTCGCTACTTGATATGCCGCCGACTTCGGTCTGCTCGGGGAGTTATCTTCCGCCGCGACAAGCCCCGAGTAGAGAAACGCGGAGACGCACAGAGTGGCGAAGTGGATGGCGTAAGCCCGGGTTTTCATATTCGATATTCCTCGTTTTAAGGACTTCTCCGGCCGCTGATTTATGTAAATAGAAATGCACGGTAGGCGCTAAAGGTTCCCGGCCTTCCAACAGCTAAGCTTTCGCGCGCGGAACTCAAGACTTTCATTCCAGACCCAAGAACCTGAAAAAGGGAACATACCGGCTTTCGGCTCAGTCGATCGGGCCGTTGAAGACCGGCCGCGACTTGTCCTCGCCTCTTCTGGGCGCGGCGCCGAACCTGAAGTAAAGCAAGTTGCCCGGCGTCATCCGCGACATTTCCTTGGTGAGCGGGACCGGAATGCAGCGGTCGAAGGCCTCGATCAGACGCGCTTCGAGCTGCTTTTGGCTCTGATGGCGCTTATCGAGTTTGAGCCAGGCTATCCGCGGCGGGCCGATCAACCCGCCCTCGCGGTTGAGGGAAAAGTGAAATGTCCCCTGCATCTTTTCCATTCCCGGAGGCGTCTGAAAACACTGGATGAAATGGGCGTGCACGTCCCCCATGTTCGCGGCGGGGTTCTCTTGCTCCGCGGCGCCCGCCGTCTCGAGGCTGGCGAGAAAGGCGAAGATCGTGACGAAGCGGCGCAAAAGACTCTCCCGAACTCGTGAACGCCGCCGCGGGGGCCGACGCGAGCGTCATCATAGCCTTGTCACGACCGTCCGTAGCGCGATATTCGTCGCGTCACTTCGCGACAAGCGCGTTCAGATTGGCGAGGCCGGCTTCGAACCGGCCGCCGAGCGTCTTGTCGAAGTTCATGACGAGATTCATCGCTTTCGAGACCAGCGTGCTGGGGCCGGACATGGTCCATGTGACCTTCGTGCGCCCGCGCTCTTGCGGCGAGAGTCGGAACGACACGTCGTTCGACGCGGTAAAGGGTTTGCTCATCTCGAGCTTGATGTCGACGCTCTCGAACGGCCGGCTGTCGATGATCGTCATGCGCCCGGCGCCGACCTTTTTATCGCCCGACCACGCGAACACCGCGCCCGCGCCAGCGGCGGGGCCCTCAAAGGTGTTTGTCGCGGCGGGATCGAGCTTCGCCCAGGGCGACCACGCCTGCCAGTTGCGGAGTTCGTCGATGTGGGGAAACACCTCTTGCGGCGGCGCGTCGACGACCGCCGAGCGCGTCACGACAAAGCGACTGGGCTGCATGATGATCCAGGCGGCGAGCGCCGCCAGCGCGAAATAGAAGATTACGAGAAGAAACCCGGTCATATCGCGGCCTCCCAGCTGGACTCGACAACACGAAATCTAGCGCGTTCCCGGGAAAGGGGAATGCCGCGCGCGGCCGCCGCCCGGCCGGCTTCGACGCATGGGGCTCTCGATCCCCCACTGGGGCGTCTTGCCGCATACAAAGCTTCTCGTCCGCCGGTGTAACTTACGGTGCGAAACATCGCACGCGGCGTGCTGCACAAAATACTAGCAATTCCGCGAACATGGGCCGCGCTGACGCGCGACATATCAAGGGGACCGAAATGCCGAACGTGACCTTTTCCTCGCCGCTGCTGCACAAGGATCTGACCGTCTATGCGATCGCCGGCGACACCTCCACCGTTCTCGCCATCGCCGAGGCGAACAAGGTTCCTATTCCGCACGACTGCCGCAATGGCGAATGCGGCTCCTGTCTGATCGAGGTCGTCACGCTGTCGGGCAAGACCATGGGCTCGCTTCTGACCGAAAACGAGAAGACGCAATTGAAGTCGATCGGCAAGATCACCCCCGAGGAAATCCGCAAGGCGGAAGTCGAGGACATCGCGCCGAAGTTTCGCCTGGCCTGCCAATATGTGGTGCGCGACCAGGACATTTTGGTGAAGTTCACCGGCGAGCCCGGCGGCGCGTAAGGACCGGCGAAAGCGGCGGGGGCGCCAAAGGTGGGCGCGCCCGTCGCGGGGATTGGTCTCGCCTGCCAATCGCGGGTGAACGAGACGAAGGGATTATTCCAGCGAACTAAGATAGGCCGCGACGGCCTTTATCTGCGGCTCTGTCAGCCCGTGCGCGATCGGCTCCATGATCGCCGAAGTGTCGGGCTTCGATTTGTCCTGACCTCGCTCCTTGCTCCAGTTCACCAGCTTGTTGGAGACATAGTCGTTAAGCTGACCTGCCAGGCGGGGAAACGCCCCCTCTCCCTTGGCCTCGGGGCCGTGGCACGACGAACAAGGCGCGACATTGGTTTCGGGAACGCCTTCATCATAGATTTTTTTGCCGGCGCTCGCGAGTTCCTTAGGCGCGCTTCCCAAAGGTTTGGGATTGAGATCCTTGAAATGCGTGGCGAGACCTTTGAGCATCGCAGGGCTCAAAACATGGGTCACGTTAAACATGACCGGGTTCGTTCGCCTGCGCTCTATAAAGGCTTGCAGCTGATTTTCGAGATATTCGGTCTGCTGTCCGGCGAGACGCGGCATGGGATAAGCGCCACGGAAGCCTTGTCCGTTGGTTCCGTGGCAGGTCTTGCAGTAGTTGATCTTGGCGTCGAGGTCGCGTGGCGAGACGGTCGCGCTGTCTTCGGCGCGGCTCGCCGCGGCGGAAGCGATTACGACAATCGCGGCGAGAGACAATGACGTTAAGCTGATGCGTTTCATGTTCCCGCCCCGATATGATCCAGCGCCGCGAAAACTTCCATAAGCCGATCCGGAAATACGCGCGCGCGTATTTATCCATAGTCGCATAGAGGATCGACGATGCAGGGATTGCGATTAGTAAACCAAGGCGCGTGTCGCCTCAACTCCCCGGCCGAGACCATTGGCCGCGGTGATTCATGCTATATCATGATCCGAAAGCATTTTGCGATTGGAGAGGCGTATTGTAACTAAGTAGGCGCGCGGTTGTCCGAATCGCGCGAGAGGGAATGAGCACAAAGGCCGCTTTGTCCCTTTGGTCAGCCGGTTCGGCTTACGGCGGGCGTGATAAAGCAGCAATACAAAGGCGCGGAGACCGGAGCATGAAGATCGTTGGTTTGCGATTGGCGACGACGGCGGTGTTCGCTCTCGCGTTTGCCCTAGCGGTCCAGGCGGCGGATCGTGCGGCGGATCGTGACGAAGGCGGCGATTCGGCGCATGGATTCCAAGCGAAGCTCGAATACTGCAAAACTTGCCACGGCCTGTCGGGAGAAGGCTACCGCGGCTATTTTCCCATGCCGCGACTCGCCGGGCAGCAGCCGAAATATATCGAGAATCAGTTACGCGCTTTCATTGAACGCCGGCGCGTAAACCCCGTCATGTTCAACGTCGCGCACGTCCTCAGTCCCGCGACGCTCGCGGCTCTGTCCGAGCATTTCAAGAACTTGAATCCCGAACCCATCGGCGGGGGCCCCAGAGATCACATGGCCTTGGGAAAAACGATCTATGAACAGGGGCTTCCCGAGTCCAATGTTCCCGCGTGTTCCGCCTGTCACGGTCCCGAGGCGAAAGGGCATGAGGAAATCCCGCGTCTCGCGGGTCAGCTCTTCCCCTATACGCTGAAGGCGCTGTCCTATTGGGGCAAGGAGCGCGGTGTTGGAGGCTCCAGAGACGACACCTCGGCGATCATGGTGCCAACGACGCACAATCTGACCCACGAGCAAATGTCCGCCATCGCGGCGTATCTAAGTTACATGAAGTGAAAGCGTCTCCATTGGCTTCAAGAAGCACGAGAATCGGGGACATGAAACGAATCACGTCAAAGCAGGCGGTCTTGGCGATCATCGTGGCGTGCGTCGCCAATCCCCTCTCGGCGCAGGAGTCGCTCCCGATCCGCAACTGCACGTGGTGTCATGGCAGCTCGGCGCAAGGCTACACCAGCGCGCCGCGTCTCGCCGGACAGACACACCGCTATATCGAAAATTCGCTTTTGAGTTTTAAGAGCCATGCGAGGGACAACCCTGCTTCCAAACAATATATGTGGGGCGCGGCGGGCAATCTCAGTAGAGAGACGGCGCACGGCTTCGCGGTTTACTTTTCCGAGCTGCCGGCCTCGCCCGCCGATGACGGCGACGAAGCGCTCGCGAGTGAAGGGAAGTCGATTTACGTGGAGGGGAGACCTGCCTCGAACGTCGTCTCTTGCATTGTATGTCATGGCCCGAACGCGGAAGGCTTCGAAGGCATTCCGCGTTTAGGCGGCATGGGCCACGACTATCTGAAACGACGGCTTGAACAGTGGAACGAAGGCTACCATGCCGCCGCCGAGCCCATGCCCAGAATCGCGAAGAGGTTGTCCGCGAACGAGATTGAGGCTCTCGCTTCATATCTAAGCTTTGTGCGGTAAGCTAAGAATCAGATCTTGTTAAACTGGATTTTTCAGATTCACCGCGGATGGCCGCGTCTGGCGCATCTCCAACGCCGACATCCTCCCCGCGCAAAGCCTAATCAGGGTTGCAAGCATCGAATTCGAAGCGATGGAGCCTTCGCGGGCTGCCTCAAACCTCACATCACGAACAATCTGTCCGGCAGTTCGTCCTTCCCGCTTGGCGGGAAACGGCCGTCGAGCAGGCGGGCGGTTTCCTCTATCGCCGCGACATAGCCGTCGGCGATGCTCCCCTCGCGCAACCGCGCCCGCAGCAGATCGAGCGCGGCGCGCCATTCCTCGTCCTTGATTATTTCCGCGACGCCGACATCGGCGATGATCCGCGCGTAGCGTTCCGCCAGCGAGGCGAAGATCAGCACGCCGCGGCGGTCGCTGGTGCGCGCGACGCCCCGGGTGAAGAACTGCTCGCGCGCGGCGCGGTGGGCGCGGGCGCGTTTGATCCGGCGCGGCGTCAGCAGGGAATGCACGGGCGACAGCGAGAACAGCAGCGCCGCGGCGATGAACACCGCGATTTGCGCCGCGAAGATTTCGCGCACCGGCCAATGCGTGAACGCGATAAGCGGCCAGGGCGTCGCCAGCGCGACGAAACTCGCCCACAGCGCCGGCACATAGGAATAATCCGACGAGCGCCGCGCCAGCACGCAGACGATTTCGGCGCCGGTTTTTTGTTCCGCCGCGCGGATCGCCTCGGCGACGCGGCGATAATCTTCGTTGCTAACGCGCATCACCAATCCCCCGAGGCGCCGCCGCCGCCCGACGATCCGCCGCCGCCGGAAAATCCGCCGCCGTCGAAGCCGCCGCCGCCAAAGGAGCCGCCGCCAAAACCGCCCCCGCCGTCGCCAAAACCCCCGCCTGGCGGCAGGAAAATCATCGGTCCGCCGCCGCGGCCGCCGCGCGCGTTGCGCGACATGTAGATCATGATGAATATAAACAATATGAACAGGATAATCGGCGCGAGCTGGTCGATCGTCTCCGACATGGACTGCTCCGCCGCGCGCTTCGTCCATTCGCTGGAATCGCTGGAGAGAACGTCGATGATCGCGTCGACGCCGCGCTCGATCCCGCCGCTGAAATCGCCGGCCTTGAAGCGTGGCGCGACCGCCGAGCGGATGATCACGCTGGACACGGCGTCGGTCAAAACGCCCTCCAGCCCATACCCGACCTCGATCCGCATCTTGCGTTCGTTGGGCGCGATGAGAAACAGCACGCCGTTGTTTTTCTTGGCGAGCCCTAACTTCCAGGCGCGGAACAGGCCGTTGGCGTAGCTTTCGATATCGCCGCCCTCCAGCGAACTCACCGTCGCGACGACCAGTTGGATGCTGGATTTATCCTCTAAATTCTGGAGCTTAGCCTCGATCGACGCCTTGGCGGGCGCGAAGATGATATTGGCCTGATCGGTCACCCGCCCCGCGAGTTGAGGAAAGCTGAACGCGGCCAGCGCGATGCTGACGAAAAGGCACAGCGCGACGGTCGGCGACGCAAATTTAAATCGATGATTTAGCTTCATAAATGGCCTCTCCGCGCCGCGTCACCCGGCCGCGCAACGCTCGCAACGTCCGGCGATTTCCACGACGCGGCTGCGCGGCGCGAAACCCGCCGCGCCAGCGAGCGCCGCGAGTTCGCGGGCGAGACCGGGCGAGGTCGCCTCCTTCACTTCACCGCATTGTTCGCAAATGAGAAACACGACCGGCTCCTCCGCGCCATGGGCGTGGCCGCAGACGATGAAGGCGTTTTGCGAGGCGAGGCGATGGGCGAGGCCGTTGTCGAGCAGATAGCCGAGCGCCCGGTAGACCGAGATCGGCGCGGGGCGTTTTCCCTTTGCGTCCCGCATCATATCGACCATTTCATAGGCCCCGACCGGGCGGTTGGCGCGAGTCAGAATGTCCAGCGCCTGGCGCCGCGCCGGCGTCAGACCGCCGGGGGCGGGCGGGCGAGGATGTGGTTTGGGCTCAGGACTCATGCGCGCATTTTAGCGCATTTTCCGCGCATCCGCGCGCATGGACGCGCATCAGGCGTCAAAAATGGAAACCGACGCCGAGGCCGCCGCCAAATTGCGAGGTGCTGGGGTTGGGATTAGGATTATTTCCATAGACCGGCTGCGGCGAATCTTGATTGACCTTCGCCTTGGGCGAGATCGTGATGTCGCCGGCGCGGATCGACCCCTCCTTGGCCGGCGTCGACTGAGCCGAGGACAAGGGCAGCGCGGAAGGATCGTTCTCGCCAAAGCAAACCGGATCGTCCTTTCACTTCGCGCGCGGGCAGGGAAGGGCCGGTGTAGCCGCGACCGGCGCGGGTTTTACTTTGGCGGGCTTTGGCTTCTTCTTGGGCTCGACTTGCGGCGCGTCGACGGATTGCGCCAGCGCGGGGCGCAAGGGGAACGCCGCGAAAGCCGCGACCAGAAGGATAAAAAATTTCGTCCTCACGCCGCCCCTCGCTCGCCCGTCAATTTTTGGAATAGACCCGCATTTGGGCGAATTTGCGCCGAGAAGCTTAAGCGATTTGTGGCGCGGGGCGAAGCGTGAAATATTGCCGCGATAATTTTACGCGGGCGCGCGAAAATGTCGGTGACGGTTTTAATCTCCACGGTTTCCGATGAGTTTCGGCCCTATCGCGATTTGCTGCGCGCCGATCTCGAACGGCACAATGTCCATGTGAAGGTGCAGGAGGATTTTAAGAACCTCGGCGGCGACACGCTCGATAAGCTCGATGTCTATATCGCCCTTTGCGACGCGGTGGTGCATCTTGTCGGCGACATGACGGGCACTCCAGCGGACGCGCGCGAGCAGGCCGCGCTGCTCGCCAAATATCCCGATCTCGCGAAAGAACTGCCGCCGCTGGGCGAGGCGCTGAAGGACGGCGCGGCGATTTCCTATACGCAATGGGAGGCCTGGCTCGCGCTTTATCACGGCAAGCTGCTGCTGATCGCGAAAGCCGCCGACGCCGCCGAGCGCGGCCCGGCGACAAAGGCGCCGCGCAAATAAAGCATCTCGCGCGGCTCAAGGCGGTGCGGCGCTATCCCGGCTGCACATTCGCGAGCCCCGCCGATCTCGCGAAGCACATCGCCTACACCGCGATTCTCGATCTGCTGGTGAAGGACTACGCCGAACAGGCGGCGCGCGAGCGCGACGTGGCGCTCGGCTTCATTCACGAAATGGCGTCAAAAGTCGCCGGCGACCGCAACCTCGATTATGAGGGCAAGAAACAGGCGGTGCGCAACGCGATAGAAATTTACGAAAAGGAAATCGCCGGCGCCCCGACGCAAACCAATTTCGGCAAAATCGTCGATGCGGCCTTGGCCAAGGCGAAGGCGCAAGTGGACAAAGGCCAGTCCGGCCTCGCCCGCGCCACACTGAACACAGCGGCCGAGGAATTGGAGCGCGCGGAGAAGGAGCGCCACGCAACCTATGTCGAAGGCGTGACCGCGCTCCGCAATCGCCAACGCGACATCGCGCTGGCGAGTTATGACGGCGAGGCCGCCGCAAGGGCGGTGGTTGCGCTGGCCGAGGCGGTTCATGGGGCGGACAGGGCGAGCGTAGCCGGGGCGCTCTACGCGGAAGCGAAAGTGCTTTACGAATATGGCCGTGTTCGCGGCAGCAATGTGCATCTCGTCGCTGCGATCACGCTTTAGCGGAAATTGCTGGACGCGGCTTCCACCGATGATGAGCGCGGCGAAGCTCGCAACCATCTCGGCGTTGCGCTTGCGACGCTCGGCGATCGTGAGATCGGGTCCGCCCGACTTGAGCAGGCGGTCGCCGCCTTCCGCGCCGCGCTGGACGAACGGTTGCGCGAGCGCGTTCCGCTACGATGGGCAAGGACGCAAAATAATCTCGGCAACGCTCTCAGCATACTCGGGGGACGTGAGAGCCAAACGGCGTGGCTCGAGCAGGCGGTTGCAGCTTTTCGCGCCGCGCTGGA
The DNA here is from genome assembly GCA_003152255.1 of Methylocystaceae bacterium. Next base: position 8,601 of record PLZT01000178.1, read on the forward strand.
GGAAGGAACCCGCGAGCGCGTTCCGCTCGAATGGGCGGTGACGCAGAATAATCTTGGCAATGCGCTCAGGATGCTCAGTGAACGCGAAAGCGGGACGGCGAGGCTTGACGAGGCGGTCGCGGCCTACCGCGAGGCGCTCAAGGAAAGGACGCGCGCGCGTGTGCCGCTGCAATGGGCAATGACGCAAAGCAATCTTGGCAACGCACTTCAAAATATTGGGAAGCGAGAGAGCGGGACGGCGCGCCTTGAAGAAGCCGTCGCAGTCTTTCGCGCCGCGCTGGAGGAACGGGCCCGCGAGCGAGTTCCGGTCGAATGGGCGTCGACGCAGAATAACCTCGGCGTTGCGCTCAAGACGCTCGGGGAGCGTGAAAGTGGGACGGCGCGGCTTGAAAATGCGGTCGCGGCCTTTCGCGCCGCGCTGGAGGTGTTTGCGCCCAAAGCCGCGCCATACCAGCATGACGGCGCGCAACGAAATCTGGCCAACTGCCTGGCTTTGTTGGAACAGCGCCGCAAGTCCTGACGATCAACAAAGCTGGGCGCTCCCTTCTCCCGCCCGCGGGAGAAGGTGGCCTCGCGAAGCGAGGTCGGATGAGGGACGCCGCGGCTGGGTTGGAACCTCCCGAGAACCCTCATCCGTCATGCTTCGCATGACACCTTCTCCCACAAGTGGGAGAAGGGAGGGGCCGCTGGCGCGTTCAAGACTCGAAAAAGCAAGGGTCGGATGAGGGGCGCCGCGGCTGGGTTGGAACTTCCCGCGAACCCTCATCCGTCATGCTCCGCATGACACCTTCTCCCACGAGTGGGAGAAGGAGGGGACGCCGGTCGGTTCGACCTCACCTTTGCAGCCACAACCCCAGCGCCAGCGAGCCTGCGTTGGCGGCGAGCGAGACCAGCATCGCGCGGTCGAGCCGCAGCATCGCCATCCAGGCGATCAGCGCGCCCTCCGCCACCACGACGAGCGCTTCCAGCGTCAGCACCGACGGCCAATAGGGGTAGCGCTCGTAGGCCCATAGCGCCGCTGTCCATAATTGTGGATGGGTGATCGCCGTGGCGGCGGCGGACCCGGCCGCGACGTGCGTCGGGCCGCGGCACTCCCAGCGCGTCGCCCACGCCAGCGCATAGGCGATCGCCGCCTCCACCACGGCGGAGAGGATAAGCGCCTCGAACTCGCTCAGGCCGCTTCTCCCAGCACCTCGACCCCGTTCTCGCCGGCGCAAAGGATTGTCGTCGCGAGGCCGATGAACAGTCCATGCTCGACGACGCCAGGGATCGCGTCAAGCCGCGACGCCAGCGCTTGCGGGTCGGGGATCGCGCCAAAGGCGCAGTCGAGGATCAAATGGCCGCCGTCGGTGACGAAGGGCGCGCCGACTTTTTCGCGCGGCGCTATTTCGCCTTGCAGCCCAAGTTCGCGCGCCGCCGCCTCGACATGCAGCCGCGTCGCCCGCGCGCCGAAGCGGTCGATCTCGACCGGCAGCGGAAAGGCGCCGAGCGTTTTGACGCGCTTGCCGGCGTCGGCGATGACGATCATGCGTTGGGACGCCGCCGCGACGATTTTTTCGCGCAACAGCGCGCCGCCGCCGCCCTTTATCAGCCGCAGCGCGTCGTCGAATTCATCGGCGCCGTCGACGGTGAGATCAAGACTGGGACAATCGTCCAGCGTCGCGAGTTTGAGCCCGAGCCGCGCGGCCTGGGCCCGCGTCGCCTCGGAGGTCGGCACGCAAGGCGCGTCATGCCCGGCCGCGCCGAGCAGATCGACGAAATGCGCGGCGGTGGAGCCGGTGCCGAGCCCCAGCCTCATGCCGGGACGCACGAAGGTCATCGCGGCCGCCGCCGCCGCGCGCTTGAAATTGTCGGGGGAGCTTTGGGTCATGCCACGCGCGCTTTAAGGACCGTCAAAAAATAAGCACGGCGATCTCGCCGCGTTATCGCCTCTCGGGTGAGGGGCTTGGGGCATTCGCCCGAGCACGTGTTACGCCAGCGAATTGCGTGGAGCCCTTCGGCGTGGCGGATAAGGCCCCGGCCCCTCACCCCAACCCTCTCCCCGCTCGCGGGGAGAGGAAGCGGCGCGCCCTCGATTCGAATGTCGCCGGACGAAGGTCTGCTTGGCGTCGTCATTTCGCGGGCGTGGTGCAAACGACGGAGGCTTCGTTGAGGACGAAGCATATCGACATGAAGCCGGTGCGCAGATCGACGCGGAACACGCCGGCCTCGCCGGTGTGGCGCGAGGCGATCAACGCATATTCGCCGGCCGGGCCGGCCTTGGCGCCGTCGCCGGCGGGATAGCACAGCGTCACGCCGAAGGGAGAGCCGTCCTTGAGGCCATATTGGCAGGCGCCGACCTCGCCCGTGACCTTATCGAGCCGAAACACGCGGTTGAGATCGGTCTGCGGCGCGGCGAGAAACTCATAAGTCGCGGCGCGCGCTCCGCCAAGCGGCGCCAAGGCGAGCGCGAGCGCCAGCCAAACGTAACGCTGATGTTCCCTCTGCATCGAATCGGCTCCTCGTAACGAATCGGTCGCCGCCATGATACACCGCATTGCGGCGACCGCGGGACAAGGGGGCGGCGCTGGATCGGAGGGGGCGCTGGCGCCGCGACGGTGCGGTATCATGATACCTCGGCCGGCAAGCTGCCTGTTTTCTAGCGGTCCAGCGTGATGTCGCGTCAAAAATTGTTTGACATGGCCGGCGCGCTCGCTTATCGCAACGGCACGGCCGCGAGACGCGGCAGCTAAACGCCACGGAACGAAATTCCCATGTTTGGTAAAACCTATTCGGCGAAGCCCGCCGACATTGAAAAGAAATGGGTGCTGATCGACGCCAAGGGGCTCGTCGTCGGGCGCCTCGCCTCGATCATCGCCCTGCGTCTGCGCGGCAAGCATAAGGCGACCTTCACCCCGCACATGGACGACGGCGACAATATCATCGTCGTCAACGCCGACAAGGTGGTGCTGACCGGCCGCAAGCGCGAGCAGAAGATCTATTATCGCCACACCGGCTATCCCGGCGGCATCAAGGAGCGGTCGGCCAAGGCGATCCTCGAGGGGCGCTTTCCCGAGCGCGTGCTCGAAAAGGCCGTCGAGCGCATGTTGCCGCGCGGCCCGCTCGGCCGCGTCCAACTCGGCAATCTGCGGGTCTACAAGGGCCCCGAGCATCCGCACGCGGCGCAAACCCCCACGCCGCTCGACGTCGCCGCGCTGAACTCCAAAAATTCCCGGAGCGCCTGATCATGGCCGAGACCACACTCTCCTCCCTCGCCGACCTCAACCAGGCGGCCGTCGCCGCCGCGCAAGAGGCGCCGAAATATGTGCAGAAGCTCGACAAGCAGGGTCGCGCCTACGCCACCGGCAAGCGCAAGAACGCGATCGCGCGCGTCTGGATCAAGCCCGGCACGGGCAAGATCTCGGTCAATGGCCGCGACGTGGCGGTGTATTTCGCGCGTCCGGTGCTGCGCATGATCATCCAGCAGCCGCTCGGCGTGGCGAAGCGCACGGGCCAATACGACCTCACGGTCACGGTCGTCGGCGGCGGTCTCTCCGGTCAGGCGGGCGCGGTGCGTCACGGCCTGTCCAAGGCGCTGACCTATTACGAGCCCGATCTGCGCACGCCGCTGAAGCGCGAAGGCTTCCTGACCCGCGACTCGCGCGTCGTGGAGCGCAAGAAATACGGCAAGCGGAAAGCCCGCCGCAGCTTCCAGTTCTCGAAGCGCTAAGCGCCTCGTTACGGTTCGCGAAAGGGCGGCTCATCGGGGCCGCCCTTTTTTTACGGCTCGTCGGGGAAACAAGCGTATCGGGCGCGCGCGGCTCCCTCTCCCCGTTTTACGGGGAGAGGCGGGAACGCGGCGAGATCGCCGCGCTTGTTTTCCGAGGATTCTCTGCTTTGCGGGAGAAGGGTCATGCCCAGGATTTTCATCGACGGCGATAGCGGCACGACGGGGCTCGAAATCCGCGAGCGGCTCGCCGGCCGGACGGATTTGGAGATCGTTTCGATCGCGCGCGAGCTGCGCAAGGACGTTGGCGCCAAGCGCGAGCTGCTCGCCGGCGTGGATGTCGCGATCCTGTGCCTGCCCGACGACGCCGCGCGCGAGACCGTGCGGCTGTGCGACGAATTGGGCGCGCGCGCGCCGCGCCTGCTCGACGCCTCGACCGCGCATCGCATCGCGCCGGACTGGGTCTATGGTTTCGCGGAGCTTGTCGAGGGGCAGGCGGAGCGCATCGCGGGCGCGGCGCGCGTCGCCAATCCCGGCTGTTACGCGACGGGCGCGATAGCGCTGCTGCGTCCGCTCGTCGACGCGGGCCTCGTCGTCGCCGGCATGGCGCTGACGATCAACGCCGTCTCCGGCTATTCCGGCGGCGGGCGCCAGATGATCGAGGCTTATGAGGCGAAACAGGCGTCGCCGTTCGAGCTTTACGCGCTCGGCTTCGACCATAAGCATCTGCCGGAGATCGCCGTTTTCGCGCGACTCTCGGCGCCGCCGCTGTTCGTCCCGTCGGTCGGGAATTTCCGGCAAGGGATGCTCGTTTCGATTCCGCTCCATCTCGACGCGCTGCCGGGGGGGCCGAAGGCGGCGGATTTGGAAGCGGTTTTGGCGCGCCATTACGCGGGCGCCAGGCATGTGCGCGCTCTTCCCGCGCCTTCCGCCGCGCGGCTGGACGCGACCGCGCTGAACGGAACCGACGACATGGAGCTTTATGTTTTCGCCAATGAAGCGAAGCGTCAGGCGGTTCTGGTGGCGCGGCTCGACAATCTCGGCAAGGGCGCCTCGGGCGCCGCGGTCCAGAATCTCGCGTTGATGCTCGGCGCGCGAGGCTGACGCCTCGCCGGAAGGCGCGCCGTCAGTATTGCGCGGGCGTCAAATGGCCGAGGCAATTGACGTTGGTGGAGCCCGAGATCGCCGTCGTCCAGCTCGTCGCGGTCGTCGGGCTCTGAATATGGTTCAGCAGCGCCGGCGGGCCGGGGTTGGGATTCACATATTGGTTGCGCACGGGAGAATAGCTCGTGCGCTTCATCAGGATCGCGCCGGTCGGAAGCCATTGCTCGACGAGATTGCCCAAGCCCAGATTGTAATTATAGGTCACGTCGGCGACGATCACCGGTCCGAGCGTCGGACTGAGCGTCGCGTTGGTGAAACTTGTGGGCATGCTGATCGCGCTCACGGGGGGAACGTCCGCCGCGTTCAAATGGGTGTTCAGCGTGCAGCCCTGTCCGCCGCGCAGGGTTCCGCCATTATATGAGACCGACCAGGTCACTTGCGCCTGATAGGCGCCGGTGGCGTTCTGCGTGATCAGAACCTCGCTGATCGTTATCGTGAGCGGCGTCGCCGACAGAGGCGCGATCAACGCGGCGCCCGCCAAAAATATCTGCTGCATTTCCGCGTCGGTGATCGCGGCCTGACCCGAGCCCGCGCCCCCGCCGGTGATCTGTCCGGTCAGATCGGACATCGCATGAGCGACAAGATCGACCTTGCGCGACGCGCTCAACCCGTTCGACAGTTCGACGATGCCGAGATAAATCGCCAGCATCAGCGGGAGAACGAAAGCGAATTCGATCGCCGCCAGTCCGGAATCGTTGATCCCGAACGCCCGAGCGCGCCCGCGCGGCATGATCACGGCTCCACCCGAAAGGCGTAAATCCCCATCAGCACCGTCACGGCTTGTCCGCCGATGGTCGCTTCGCCGGCGGTGACCCTGCCGATCGACCCGGCCTGAAGGGCGGTGCCGCCGATGATCGCGGCCATCTGACTCATCGGATAGAGAATGCGCACGACGGCGATGCCGCCCGCCGCCGGCAAGGTGATCGCCGTCGCCTGCGTGTTGGCCGCGTTGTTATAGAAATTGCCGACGTCGAGCGAGTTGGCGCTGGTCCAATTCGCCGGGCTTTGCAGGTCCATTCGCAAATTGGCGCAGGTGAACATCCCGCTCATCTGGGGACAGACATAGTTTTGCAGGAAGGTTCCGTAGGTGAGGCCGGCGGCCGCCGATTGCGTCAATATCGCGCGGCTTCCGACCTGGGTGGCCTCCTGCAACTGCGCGGCTTCGAAATAGATGAGCGCGGTCTGAAAGATCGCGCAAAGCAGTCCCAGGAAGGGGATGCCGATCATCGCGAATTCGATGGCGGTCGCGCCGTCCGGGTTCCTTAAAAAAGCTGTTCCACCGAGCCAGCGCCGCGGCCCCGCGCGAAAAACGCCCCTGTCACCATGCTCACGCTTCATGCCGCATGTCCAATAGTCACGCGCGATGGCGGACGGCGCCATGCCGATCATTAAAAAACATATTGCGATGAAATACTTGCCGAGGTGTTACCTGGCTCGGGCCGAGCCGTGCCGGTCCGAGGCGTGGTCGTTTCAAATTGGATCAGTGCTTGCCGATCGTCAGCGTGCTCTCATGCATTTTTATCTGGCCAATCGTTTCGCCCATATAGGCGTGATCGTCGCCGAGATCGACGGCGGCCATGCAGTCGGGGTTGCAGGCATAGGACTCGCGATGCGGCCCGCGATAAACGACGAGCTTGTCGTTGGGATGCACGACGGTGATCGTCGATTCTCCGACCTGCGAGCCGCTGGCGTCGAGCACGATCAGATTGGTCGTGCCGAAGCTCTTCCCGGTTATGACCATGAGCTGATTGTTTCTAAGCATCGTCACGTCGGCGATCAGCGGATTGCCGATCACCAGCGTCTGGGCGCCCGGCGGGATCTTCACGACGCGCGCATAGTCGAGCTCGACGAGAATCGTCTTGTCGTTCGCATGCGCCGCGAGCCCGGCTCCGCCCAGCATCATGATCAGGGCGCATCCCAGGCGCGGGAGCCCCAAGAGCCGCGACAACGCTATGTAAAGCGACGACCAAGACTTCATCCGGCTCACCATGGATAGATTGCGCGCGACCGCCCGGGAAGGACGCCCGCCGCGCGACAAGGGCGGTTACGCGACCCTAAACATGACTTAAAGCAGCTAATGGTGAATCTTTACTAAAGGCGTTCGAACAATGAACGCGCCGCCGCCGCCTCGCGAGGGGCGCCGCCGACAAGGGCGCGATTTCGCGAGTCCGGCGCGATGGCGTTCGAGATAAAGTTAACGAATTTCGCGCGCGGCGCGACAGGCGCGACGAGAAGTCTCGAAACGACTGGCGCGGCGGCGCTTTAGGCGCTCGCGCGGTGGTCGGACCGCGCGGCTCGAATGCGCGTTCGGGGGCCGCGCGCGGTCCGAAAGCGGGGGACTGGCGGGTTGTTTTTGCAAAGCGCGAAGATGTTTACCGCTTCGGGCAACGCCTTCGTAACACTCTAGGTTGATAGTCAAGCCGTTCCGACGACGGAGCCACTTTGTCGACGCGGAACATGAGTGAACATGAACAATCGGAGCACGGACATGACCATGATTTTTTCCCGCTTTGTGAAGGACGAGTCGGGCGCCACGGCGATCGAATACGGTCTCATCGCCTCGCTGATCTCCATCGCGGCGATCGCCGCCTTCACCACGGTCGGCAGCAAGCTGAGCGCGACCTTCGGCTACGTCGCCGGGCAGCTCAACACCTGAGCGCGAAACGACGCTTCTCGCCGCGCATAAACGAAAGCGCCGCCGCGTCTCGCGCGGCGTTTTTTAAGATGCGTCGGTCGCCCGCGCGCACGCATTTTGAGCATCCATGGCTTTTCCGTCGCGGCGTGGTTAACGCGCGATCAATCTTTGCCTCTTAGCCTCTTATTCTGTAACTCGAACCAATGGGCCTCGCGCCCTTCCTCGACACACGGGAACCCGTCAATGTTCGACTCCCTGGCGCTGCTTGTGTTTCCGCTGCTGATGATTTTCGCGGCGCTGGCCGATCTGTTCACGATGACGATTCCGAATCGCGTTTCGCTGGTGTTGATCGCGGCCTATCTTCTGCTGGCGCTGTATCTGCGGCTGCCGCTCGCGACGGTCGGTCTGCATGTGAGCTGCGGCCTCGCGATGCTGGCGCTGACCTTCACGATGTTTCAAATGGGCTGGATCGGCGGCGGCGACGCCAAGCTCGCCGCCGCGACGGCGCTTTGGGTGGGGTGGCCGGCGCTGTTCGAATATGGGCTGGCCGCATCGCTGATCGGCGGCGCGCTGACCATCGCGATACTGGCCTTGCGCCACTATGATCTGCCGGAAAAGCTGCTCTCGGTCGGCTTCATCGCCAAACTCGCGGAGAAGAACGGCGGCGTGCCCTATGGAATCGCATTGGCTCTCGCCGGGCTGGTGATTTACCCGCACACCGGCGTGTGGACGGGTCTCGCGCATTTGTAAATATCCGGCGCGCTAGAGCGCTTTCCGTTCGAACGGAATCGTTCGAACGATAAGAAATCGCTCAAAATCCAAANNTTTCGACCGATCTTCGAAAATTGAAGGAATCGGTTAACCCTAATTTGATGTTTATCTCGTTCAATTCAACCTGACCTCGATCAGGCGAAGAATTTGGAACAGCGAAAATGAACAAGGCACAAGTCGCCGTATTAGCAGTCGCCGTCTTCGCGGGTGGGGGCGCGTTCATGCTCATGAGCCGTCCGACGCAAGCGCCGGCGCCGACACGGCTTCCCGCCGTGGTCACTCCGATCGTTCCGACGATGACCGATCAGGTGCTCGTCGCCAAACGCGACCTTCCCTATGGAACCGCGCTGACGGATTTGGACATCGAGTGGATGGACTGGCCGAGGTCGACGATACCCAAGGGCGTCATCACCAAGAACGAGGCGCCGCACGCATTGGAGGATCTGAAAGGATCGTTCGTTCGCGCGCCGATTGGCGCCGCCGAGCCGATTCGGCGCGAGCGGCTGGTCAAGGGCGCGACGCCGAGCATGATGTCGACCCTGCTCTCCAGCGGCAAGCGCGCGATCGCGATCGACGTGTCGATCAACAGCACGGCGGGCGGCTTCATTCTGCCGAACGACCGCGTGGACATTCTCAAGCTCTATCGCGACCCGGAGCTGACCAAGGATCGCGGCGCGGACGTGATGGCGTCGGAGCTGGTCGTTTCCAACGTTCGCGTTCTCGCGATGGGTCAGACCGTCGAGACGAAGAACGGCGAGGCCGTCGTCACCGGCGCCACCGCGACCCTGGAGCTCGAGCCGCGCCAGGCGGAAATCGTGCTGCTGGCGCAACGCTCGGGCGCGCTGGCGTTGGAGTTGCGCCCGCTGGTCGACGCTCACCCCGCTGACGGCGGCGGCGCGGTCGCCGAATCGCCTGGCGACGGCTCCCTGACCATCGTGCGCTATGGCGTGACGACCAGCCTGCGGGCCAGGTGACAACTGCGAGAGCGTGGAATTTCATGATGAGACCGCAAATTTTTTCCAGCAACCGCCACGGAGAGCCGCGCATGAGCCGCTTGACGCACAAAGGGATCGGCGCCGCTCTCGCCGCGGCGATGGGCGCGGCGCTGCTGCTCGCCCCCGCGAGCGCGCAGGAGCGCTATGAGGGCGGGACGACCGAGCTTCCGAGGTCGACGCGCAGCATTCAGATGGGCGTCGGAAAATCCGTCGTGCTCGACCTGCCGCGCGACGCGGCGGAGATCGTCGTGGGCAATCCCGCCATCGCCAACGCGATCGTGCGGACGCCGCGAAAGATCTATCTCATGGGCGCCGCCCAGGGTCAGACGACGGTGTTCGCGGTCGACGCGCAGGGCCGGCAGTTCGCGAAATACGAACTCAGCGTCGGTCGCGACGTCGGCGAATTGGGGCCGTTGCTGAAAGCCGCGATTCCAAGATCCGAGATCGTCACGCGCACGGTGAACGACACGATCATCCTGACGGGCCACGTGGCTTCGCCGGCCGACGCGCAGCGCGCCATCGACATAGCCAAGGGCTTCGCGATGCGAAAGGCCGAGACCGGCGGCGAGGGCGGCGCCGGCAACGGAAACGTCATCAACGGGCTGATTATTCGCGGCGACGATCAGGTGATGCTGAAGGTCACCGTGGCCGAGGTTTCGCGCACGGTGCTCAAGCAGCTCGGCGTTTCCGCCAATCCCGCCAATGGCGCCGACAGTCTCTTGAGCGGCGGCTGGGGCACGCTCACCAACAACAACCCCTTCGTCATCAACTCGCAGCTCAGCAACGCCGCGCTCACCCTGAAGGGGCCGAACGGCAACTCGCTGACGATCCAGGCGTTCGAGCGCAACAGCGTCGCGCGCATTCTCGCCGAACCAACGGTGACAGCGGTTTCGGGCGAAATCGCGAAGGTGATGGTGGGCGGCGAAATCGCGGTTCCCGGTCCCGGCAGTTGCGTCGCCACCAACGGCTCCAACATCTGCACCCCGAGCGTCGTGTTCAAACCCTATGGCGTGTCATTGGCCTTCACGCCGGTCGTGCAGGCCGAGGGACGCATTCTGATCCATGTCGGCATGGAAGTGAACGAGATCGACCCCAGCACTTCCGTCACCTACAGCGGCGGCACGGTGCCGGGCTTCAAGACGCGCAAGAACGAAACGACGGTCGAACTTCCGTCCGGCGGTTCGATCGCCACCGCGGGTCTCATTCAGCAAAACAACAGCGCGGCCATCAACGGCCTGCCGGGTCTGCTGAATCTGCCGGTTCTGGGCGCGCTGTTTCGCTCGCGCGACTATGCGCGGCTGGAGACCGAACTGCTGATCGTCGTCACGCCCTACATCGTGAAGCCCATTCCGGCGAAGGACGTGTCGCGTCCCGACGATAATTTCAGGGACGCGAGCGATCCGCAGGCTTGGCTGCTGGGCCGGATCAATCGTCTCTATGCGTCGCCGAATAATCCCGATCTGAACCAAAACTACAAAGGCCGTATCGGCTTCATTCACGATTAAAACCTAAAGCCGAGAGGATGACTCTTATGTCGAACCACTCCAAAGCCGCGGCGAGCACGCTCGGCGTCGACGCGGGCAGACGCAAAATTGGCGGCGCGCGCCCGGCGGCGCGGCTTCTATCGCTCGTCTTGCTGTTGCCGCTCGGCGCATGCGGGCTGAACAAGGTCGCGATGGCGCCCGAGGTTCCCTATGATTACCACGAGCGGCATCCGATCGTGCTGGCCGAGACGCCGCACATCATCGACATATTTCCGCCGGCCTTCGGAAGCCGCCTCGACCTGGAGAACGTGCTGCGCATCAGGGAGTTCGTGACCCGCTACCGGCGGATGGGCCGGGGGATGATCACGGTTCTGGCGCCGGCGGGCGGCTCCGATCCGGCGGCGTTGCGCGCCGGCGCCGAGAAGGTTCGCCGCGCGCTCGAGGCCGAGGGCGTCGGGCGGGCCGTTTATGTCGCCTCTTATCCCGTCAGCGACGCCGGCCTCGCGGCGCCGGTCCGCCTGTCCTTCGTCGGCATGGCGGCGAAAGTCAAAGGCCCCTGCGGCGAATGGCCGGACGATCTCGCCTCGGGCGGGTCGGTGGAGGGATGGCAGAACACCAGCTACTGGAACTTCGGCTGCGCCAATCAGGCGACGCTCGCCGCGCAAATCGCCGATCCGCGCGACCTCGTCGATCCGCGCGGCGAAACGCCAGGCGATGTCGAGACGCGCATGCGCGCCATTCAAAAGGTTCGCACGGGCGGCGATCCGGGAACGGGCTGGGCGGCCAAGGCGCAAGCCACGGGAGGCAATTGATGAGCGATCCTATCGTCGATCAAATCGGCGCCGCGGGCGATCTCGCGCCCCAAATCGCGCAGGTGCCGCGCATTTCGATCCAGGCCTTTTGCGAGACCTCGCGCGTCGCCGAGGTCATCGAAAGCGCGGCGATGGACCGCCGGATGCTGAAGGCGCACATGAAGGTCCACATGGGCGGCGTCGCCGCCGCCATCGAGGCCTTCCGCGGCGCGCCAACGCCCAATCTCATCGTCATCGAGTCGCTCGCCGACCGCGCCGGCCTGATCGCCAATCTCGACGACCTGTCGGAATATTGCGACTCCGGCACCAAGGTCATCGTCGTCGGTCACGAGAACGACATCGCGCTCTATCGCATGCTGACCGCGCGCGGCGTCAGCGATTATCTCGTGGCGCCGTTCGAGGTGCTGAGCTTCATTCAGCACGTGTCGCATCTCTACAACGGACCGAACGCGGAAACGCTGGGGCGCGTCATCGCGGTGGTCGGCGCCAAGGGCGGCGTCGGCGCCTCCAATATTTCGCATAATCTCGCCTGGTCGATTTCGCGCATCCTCGAAATCCAGAGCGTCGTCGCCGATCTCGATCTCGCCTTCGGCACGGCGGGGCTGGATTTCAACCAGGATCCGCCGCAGGGCATCGCCGAGGTGGTGTTCTCGCCGGAGCGCGTCGACGCCAACCTCATCGACCGTCTGCTGTCGAAATGCAGCGACACGCTAAGCCTGCTCGCGGCGCCCGCGACGCTGGATCGCCTCTACGATCTGCCGGAGTTCGCCTTCGATCCGCTGCTCGACATTCTGCGCGACTCGACGCCTTGCACGGTGGTCGACACGCCGCATCAATGGACGGCCTGGACCCGCCACATTTTGACGAGCGCCGACGACGTGGTGATCGTCGCCAATCCCGATCTCGCCAATCTGCGCAAC
>PLZT01000530.1 GCA_003152255.1 Methylocystaceae bacterium
AGGAAGGATGGATGGAGCTGGTCGATATTTGCGATGAGAATGACGATTGCGTCGTGGTCGTCAACACGGCGGCTCGGAACAACGAGGGCGTGGCGGAATATGCCGAGACCCTGACCGAAACGCTGCGCGAGCTGCAACGCAAGATCGCGACGCTTTGGGTGATCAACACGCAAAAAGACAGTTTGGAGCTGCTGGTCGACTATCTTCGCGCCGTGCCCGATGGCGTAACTCATGTGCTCAAAAACAAATATTTCGGCGACGATATAAAGTTCGCCAGATATAACGACTCGAAAGTCAGAAAGCAGATCGAAGCGGGCGGGGGAAAATCCCTCACCTTCCCCGATGTCGCCGACAGGGTGACGGAGCAGCTCTACAGCGAGAGAATGCCGATCGAGGTCGCCGCCAAGCAAATGGGCATCGGCAATAGGGCGGAACTCAATCGCTGGCTCATTCGGGTCAACGAGGTTTTGTCGGCGGTCGTCGTCGATGGCTGACGCTCCCGACACCAGTTACGCACGGTTGTTCGGACGCGCCGCGACGGCCACCGAGAAACAGCGATTGCATCATTTGCAAAAATCGCTCGGGTTTCGGGACGACGACGCAATATGGTCGATCCTGATGGCGCTTCAATATTACGACAGTCTTTATTCGCAATATCCCAAAGCCATCGGCGCGGAAGCCTCGCGGATTTTCGGCGATGTCAAAGCCGCCGCCGAGGCGTCGCTAAAGGCCAGCATCGCGACGGCGCGGGCGGATCTGGCCAAGGCGGTCGGGTCGGTGGCGCGCGACGTCGCGCGCGACATTGCGCGGCGCGAGAGCATCCGCTGGGGCGTCGCGGGAATGGCGCTCGGGGCGCTGTTGCTCGCCACGGGCGCGGGAGTGGGGATTTACGTCGATCGGCAACTTGCCGCGCCGGTTAGCGGCGCGGCTGCAAGAATGTAAGTTCCCTTGCGGCTCATAAGAGTCGCAAGGGCCTGCCCATGGGCGGGGAAGGGGTTCGGGGAAACGGGCTTGGGGGTTTCCCCTTGCGCAAAGCGCGCGCCCCGACCGCTCCTTTGCGGACGGGGCGGCTCTCCATCCGTCTTAATTCAAAAGCTTTCTCAAAACACAGTCGGCGGCATGGCGCGCGCCGTTCGAGAGCTGGCGCTGCCAAGCGCCCTCGCTCGGCGCCCATCGAAAACCATGGCATTTCATCTCGGCGCGAATCTCCGCGCTCGGCTTGCCTTCGAAAATGAGCTGCAGCCGGTTCGCCTCGGCGTTTTCGATGAGGCGAGCGCCGCTCTCAAATTGCGTCTCCTTGGTTTCGCGCGTCGCCTGCTTCTCAAGCAATTCGATCCGGGCCTTGATCCGCCGCATATTCGCGCCATTGTTGGTGAGGCGGAAAGCGGGAATCCCAAGGCGTCCGGCAAAGTCGGGGGTGAACAGCCCGGCAATTTCCGGGGCGGAAAAGCCGGCGGCGGCGAGGCCGTCCCTGTCTTTCTTGCGGACAAGCCGATTTGCGAGGATCGCCCGGGCCTGTTGCGCCTCAAGCGCGACCAGTTCCGCCCTGAGCTTCTCGACGGCCTCGGGGTCGTCGGACGATATTCCTCCGGCTCCGACGCTCGCGGCGCGCGCCGCCATTTCTCCAGCAGCCTTTAGGGCGTCAAAACCCTTGCCGAAATTCGCGTGAATCTTGGCCCGGTAGCTTCGATCGCCTCTTTCCGAATGATGGCCGATCAGGATCGGCTGGCCGAACGGGATGATATCGGCCATCTTCCGCGCTCTGGACAGGCGCGCCTCGCCTTCTGTTCGCAGGGCTCCCGCGCGCGCCTCAAGGCGCTCCTTGCGCGCGGCCTGTCTCTGCTCGAAAGAGTTCATTTGCTAAATCCTCGCTTTGAAGCGTCGGCCGGAAACATCGGGGCAGGGTTTTAAGCGCGAGTTTGCCCGGCTTGCCCTTCGCGGGCGAAGTCGGCCATTTTCGCAATCGTCGCGGTGATCGCCGGCGGGGTCTAGTTCGCAAAACATTTGCGCGCGGCGGTCTCGTCGTCGATGCCCCAGGGTATCCCGGCAAACTCCGGGCGCTCATTGGCCCCGCTGTAAACCGGCAACAGCGGCGCGAAAGCCGCGACGGCGTAAGCGGCGGGCGTCTCGTCGTAGTCGGGAGTCTCGCACGCCTGATAATTAAATGCGGCGATGATTTTCGCGGCGGCGTGAGGCGTGAGCGGCGGATAGCGCTTAAAACGATAGCCGGCCACCTCGGCGTCTAGCTCGCTGTTGTCGTCCAGCGGATAGCGATAGGCGACGCTGCGCGCGTTCTCGGCCCAAAGCATCCGTCCAAAAGCTTCGGCGTTGGCTTCCGTGATCGTCACGCCGTCATTCGCCGGCGGCAGATTAGCGACAAGCCCCAAGTCGATGGCGGCGGTCACAATGAGATTGATATGAATTTCATCGACAAGAAAAGCTGACATTTGCGCACCTGCGAAGTGTCCCTGTCATGGGGACGTTAAAGAGCAAAAAACGGTGGGCGCTATTTCTAGGCCCGCCATGCCTGCGCTCAGTCGGCGTCGTGCGGCCTGAGTAGATCGAAGGTGTTGGCGATGATGTCGGTCGTGTAAATCTTCTGTCCGTCCTTGTCGTAGGAACCATCGGCAATCCTGCACTCGGCATAGACCGGATCGCCCTTTTTTATGTTGGCGAGCGCGAAAGCGACGGCTTTCTCGTTCAGGATCGTCACCGTAACCCAGTCCGTTTTTTCGACCTTCGCGTTTTTGTCGTCGTACCAAACGCGCGTCGTGGCGATGCTGACTTTTGCCGCCTTGCCAACGGGTTTCGCGTCGGCGCCGGTGTAACCACGAACGATAAAAAGATTTGTCGAGCGCATGAGTTTTCTTTCCAAACGGCAACAAAGGACAGTTCCTTTGCTACAGTCTCCATAATAGGGCTTTATGCAGGAATAGCAAGCAAAAACAGCGTATAACGCATTGTTTTATTTAGCTAAACGCCGCTTCTACTTGTTGCCTTCCTGTCCCTGCCGGGCATCCTTTGTTGGCTCTTCTGCAATTTTTG
>PLZT01000551.1 GCA_003152255.1 Methylocystaceae bacterium
CTAGTACCCGGAATCATTAGTCGGCGAAACAGGGTTTGAGGCGCTTTTGGTGGACTTCGCTTTTTGTCCAGACGAAGGGCTTGGCGGTTTCGTTATAGTCGGCGATGAAATCCTCGATATGGGCGATGAGTTCTGGAACGCTTTGGAACGAGGCTCCGTCGAGCGATTGAGCCGCGAGGATCGAGAACCAGATTTCGACCTGGTTGAGCCAGGAAGCGTGCGTCGGGGTGAAGTGGAAATGCACGTTCTTGTGACGCTTCAGCCACATGTCGCGCTTGGGCTTGTGGGTCGAGAGATTGTCGAGCACGACATGGATTTCACGATCCGGATGATCGGCGACGACCTTGTTCATGAAGTCGAGGAATTCGATGCGCCGCCGGCGTTTGTAATGGCGCCCGACGACCTTGCCGCTTTTAAGATCGAGCGCGGCGAAGAGCGTCGTCGTCCCGTTACGTTTGTAGTCGTGCGACTGGCCGGTGATGGCGCGCCCATTGGGGAGCTTCAGATAGCCCTGCGCACGTTCGAGCGCCTGAATCGACGGCTTTTCGTCGACGGCGAGCACGATGGCGTTCTCGGGCGGCGCCATGTAGAGCCCGACGATCTCGGCGGCCTTGGCGGCAAACTCCGGGTCGTTGCTGACGCACCAGGATTTGCGGCCGGAAAGGTCGATCTTTTGCGCGCGCAAAAAGCGCCAGACATATTGCACATGCACGTCGCCGAGCGCCTTGGCGATCAGCGGTCCGCTCCAGTTGGCGTAGCCCTTTGGCGGCGGCGAATCGAGCAGCGCAAGAATGCGGCGATCCGTCTCGCCGTCGTATTTGGGTTCGGCGCCGCGCGCGCCGACTTCCGAAAAACCGGCAAGCCGATCCTTCGCATAGCGCACCCGCCATTTCGACGCCGTGCCGGTCGTGCAGCCCAGCGCGCGACCGATCGCCCGCGTCGCGGCGCCCCCCGCCGCCATGAGCACGATTTGCGCCTTCAGACGCACGCGGTGTTCTGTCTTCGTCGAACGCGCCAAGGCTTCGAGCTCGGCCCGCTCCAAATCCGTCAAGGTGATCGCCGTCGCGTCCCGAATGCTGCGCATTCAACCTTGAATCACGACTCGCTAATCAACGATAGTGGGTACTAGACCGCTTTTTAGCGAACGCGCTCCAGCTAGACGCGACGGAAAATAACGGGCGGCGCGAGGCGCTTAACCCCCGAGACTTCCGGGCGAAGCGTTTTATTCTATTGACAAAGCGGAGGGGCGACATATTCCCTCTTAGGCATGATGACCGAAACGGTTCTCCCCCGACGGCGCCGCATGCGCCACGCTCTCGCCTTGCCGAATCTGCTCACCTATGGGCGATTGGTGGCGGTGCCGGTCGTCGCGCTGTTGCTGCAATGGCCGGAAGTTCATTGGATGCGCTGGGCGGCGCTGGGCGTCTACACCGTGGCCTGCGTCACGGACTTCTTCGACGGCTATCTCGCGCGTATCTGGAAACAGCAGTCGCCGCTCGGGCAAATGCTCGACCCCATCGCCGACAAGCTCCTTGTCGCGACGACGCTGCTCGCCGTCGCCGCCAATCAGACGCTGGTCGGCTGGACGATCTGGGCGGCGATCATCATCTTGTGCCGGGAGTTCCTGGTCTCGGGGCTGCGCGAATATCTCGCCGATCTCAAGGTGCCGCTGCCGGTGAGCGTCATCGCCAAATGGAAGACCACCGTGCAAATGTTCGCGCTGGGCTTTTTCATCGCCGGGCCGGCGGGCGAGGTCGTGCTGCCCGGCACGGTCGTCATCGGCGGCGCGTTGCTGTGGATCGCGGCGGTGCTGACGCTCTACACCGCCGGCGATTATCTGATCGCGGGCTGGCCGCATTTCGGGGACGAGGACGAAGCATGAAAGCCGTCTATTTCGCCTCCGTGCGCGAGCGGATCGGCTTGACCGAGGAAGAAATCGACCCGCCCGCCGGCGTCGCCACCGTGGCCGAACTGATCGGCTGGCTGTCGGCGCGCGGCGAGGGCTATGCGGCGGCTTTCGCCAACGCCGCGACGATCCGCGCCGCCATCGACCGCAACCACGCGCGGCCGGATTCGCCGATTCGAGCCGCCCGCGAGATCGCCTTTTTCCCGCCGATGACCGGGGGCTANNGAGGAGGCGCTGCTGCTGCAAGGCCGGACCGACATTGGCGCGCTGGTGTGCTTCACGGGCCTGTGCCGCGACGAAGCGGGGACGCTGGCGGCGCTCGAACTCGAACATTATCCGGGCATGGCGGAATCGGAGATCGCGGCGATCGCGGCCGATGCGCTGGCGCGCTGGCCCTTGCAGGGGCTCACGGTCCTGCACCGTTACGGTTTCATTCGCCCTGGCGAGAAAATCGTGCTGGTCGCCGCCTCGGCCCGCCACCGCGCCGAGGCCTTCGCGGCGGCTGAATTCTTGATGGATTATCTCAAGACGAGGGCGCCCTTCTGGAAGAAGGAGCATCGCGCCGACGGCCGCTCGGGCGGCTGGGTCGAGGCCAAGGCGAGCGACGATCAGGCCGCCGCGCGCTGGAAGGAATAGCGCCCCTCCGCGAAAGCGGAGGCGAGGGCCTGAAACGCGAGCCTAAAGGCTCGCGGTCCAAGGCGCGCTATAGGACCGCGAGCCTTCGGGCTCGCTTTTGGAAGTCCTCGATCCGAGCAATGCAAACCACTAAAACGCCCGCCACGGCGCGATAAAATGCACGATCCAGGCGTGCAGCGCGCCGGTCGCGATGGTGAGGACCAGAACAACCAGCGTGAGCACATCGTTATGGTCCTTCGGGCATTTCATCATGCGCGGCAGGCCGTGATAAAATACGTAGAGTCCGTAAAGCCCCAGAATATCGAGCCATCGCAGTCCGGGGACGAGGCCGAAACCCGCCGCGAGCCAGGCCGGCGTGTAGGAATAGGCGGCCAGCGTCAGCGCCCGCTTATCATCGGCTTTGCCGTCGAAATGCGGCGCCACGCTGGAGATCACGAAGGCCACGAGATAAAGCAGCGGCAGGCTCAGCGCATATTGAACGAAGGCGCGCGTCAGCCCCGCGCCTAACGAAAGATGCTCGACATCGCCGGGGCCGCGCCCAAAGCCGAAGAAGTGGCCGCCGAGAAAGCTGGCGAAGGGTGGAATCAGCGCGAGATAGACGATATAGCCGCGATACAGCTCGGCGATGCTTTTGTCCTCGGCCTCGATGATCGCCCACTCCGCGTCCGGCGCGATTATCAACCCTTTGATACGTTTGGCTATATTCATCTGATCGCCTCCAGACCGATCGCTTCGCGCGCGTCAGAGTGACGCCGGCGCGCCGCGAAGGCAAGGCGGGTCGGGCGATCCTTGAAAACTGGGGGCTTGCGGGATAAGCGTCGCTATGCGAGGGAGAGCTTAATAGCCAGCTTGCGACGGTCCGAGCGAGCGACCCCGTATCCCAGCGCGATAGGCCGCATGAAAAAGTACCTCGACTATTTCTGGCCCGCCCTCGGCCTCGTCGCCGTCATCGCATCCATCTATCTGCTCTATCACGAGTTTCGGGGCCAAGACGTCGGGACCGAGGTTTGGGCCGCGCTCCACGCGATCTCGCCGCGCAATTACCTCCTGGCCGGCGCCGGCACGATCCTGGCCTATTTCGCGCTCGCCTGGTACGACCGCATCGCCCTGCTCCACCTTGGCGTGAAACATATTTCCTGGCCGTTCATCTCGCTGTGCTCCTTCACCACCTACGCGCTTTCGCACAACATCGGCGCGAGCGTATTTTCCGGGGCGATGGTGCGCTATCGCGCCTATTCGACCAAGGGCCTGACCGCCTCGCAGGTCGCCGTGCTGGTGGTGCTGTGCTCCTACACCTTCGGCTTCGGCAATGTGCTGCTCGGCGGCTTGCTGCTGACTTACGATCCCGATCTGATGCAGCGCCTGTCCGGCTTCCTGCCCGATATTTTCACGCATCCGCACGCGGCGCGCGCCGTGGGCCTCGTCTGCCTCGGCGGGGTGGCGCTCTATATCATCGGCTCGCTGATGCATTTCAAGCCGTTCAAGATCAGCAGCTTCGAGATCGTCTATCCCCGCCCCGACGTCATGGTGCAGCAGCTTTTCGCCGCGCCGCTGGAGCTGATCGGCGCCGCCGCCATCATCTATTTCGCGCTGCCCGAGGACGGCAATCCCGGTTATCTCGTCGTGCTCGGCGCCTTCCTTCTGTCCTTCTCGGCGGCGCTGGTGTCGCACGCGCCCGGCGGCCTCGGCGTGTTCGAACTCCTGTTCATAAAATTAATGCCCGATGTCGCGCGCGTGAAGGTTTTGGCGGCGCTGCTGGTCTGGCGGCTGTTCTATCTGATCATCCCGCTGCTGTTCGCGATCGTGGTGGTCGTGATTTTCGAGCGCGGACGCCTCGCGGACGCGCTGCGGCGCGCTCGCGGCGAGCCAATTGCGAAATAGCGGGTTCCGGTCTTCGTCATTTGACGGCGCGCGACTGGTCGCTCGGGACTTGGTTTCCTAGGTAGAATGAGGGGCAAAGAAGGAGCCGCTCATCATGACTAGACGTGGGATTAAATCCGTCATCGCGGGGGGAATGTTCGTGGCGCTCGCCACTCTGGCGACCGCGGGGAGCGCGATGGCGCTGGAGATCTTCAGGAGCTACGACGCGGGCTGCGCCCGATGGTCGAGCCAAGGGGCGGGACAGAGAATCAAGTGTTTCGACTGTTTGGAAAGGCGCCAAATGGGCGGCAGGTGGGTTTGGGTCAACACGTGCCCCCACGGCTAGTCGCCGCTATCCTTGCGCGAGTCCTTTGGACGCGGGCGGATATGCGTTAAGCCAACGCTCAATCCTAGGCGAGGCCAAATGAAAAGCCGGCCCCCGCGGCGGGAGCCGGCTCTTTTTCGCGACGGCGGGAACGCTCGCCGTCACGCGCGATATTGTTGCAGCCTCGTCGTCCGCAAGCCGGCGAGGCCGTATTGGTCTATGGACATTTGCCAACTCAAGAACTCGTCGACCGTCAGCGTGTAACGGCTGCAGGCCTCGTCGAGGGACAAGAGCCCGCCGCGAACGGCCGCGACGACCTCCGCCTTGCGGCGGATGACCCAGCGCCTTGTGGTCACTGGAGGCAAATCGGCGATCGTCAGGGGACTCCCGTCGGGGCCGATGACATATTTGACACGCGGACGATACGTCTCGGTCATATCGATACTCACACACTCGAACAAACACGCAGTGTGACCTTTGTAAGGGACCGACTTTAAGATTTGCCTAAGCGCTCAGTTATAAGGCGTTTTCCGATTTCAACGCATTGTTAGGAATTGGTCGTCGCCTCGCGGGTTAATTACGAGACGTTGACGCATAACGCCCAAAACGCGACAACTATACTGAATAAAGCCTTTATTCCGCTCCATCCATGTCGCAAATTCATACGGACGGCGCTGGAGCGCTTTTGCTCCGGCCGGGTTTTCGGCGGCTTGGCGGCTCCAACTCTGGGTTTTTTTGCTTAACAAAATCTAAAAACGAAACCTCGAACCTTGTCCTCGCGGGACCGTCAGCGCATGGCCTCGATGGCCTCGACCTTCACCTGGGCGACGCCCGCCTTGCGAAAACCAAGCGCGTCGGCGGCGCTCCTGGACACGTCGATGACCCGCCCGCCGGTGAACGGCCCGCGATCGTTGATCGTGACGATCACGGCGCGTTGATTGCCGAGATTGGTCACCAGCGCCTTGGAGCCAAACGGTAGGCTGGGATGCGCCGCCGTGTGCCCGCCGGCATGACCCCCGACATGGGCGCCGCTCGCGGTGCGGCCCTTGAGAGCGTAATACGAGGCCTTGCCCGTCCAGGTCTCCGCCGTCGCCGGCATCGGAAGAGACAAAAGCGCGGCGAGGCTGAAACTCAACTTTCTCAAGAATCTCTCCCCCTTGGATATATCCGTCGCGAAAGGCGCCAAATCGATCCGCTACGCTAAAGTCGATCCGCTGCATTAAAATTGAGATGTGTCCAAAAAAAGGAGAAGCTCCGCCGCCCCGCCCGTCATGGTCCGCCCGTGGCGAGACGACGACGCGGCGATACGNNGCGGACCGGCTTCGCCTTCAGGCTTTCTTGGCTTTCTTTTCTCGCGGGCGGCTCGCGAAATACAGCGCCAGGGCGAGAGCGCAGGCGAGCGCCAGCAGTATCAAGGGCGTCATCGACGCCGGCGCTCCGCCGACCGAAAAGGGATAGCGCGCCACCCAATGCTCGCCGTTCGGCCCATCGGCGGTCACGACGCCGACGAAGTTTCCGGGCTCGTCGAACTTATGGACGAAGCTGAACGTCCCCTTGGGGTATGTTTCCGGCGGCAGATAAGCGACGGTCGATTCGTCCGCGGCCGCGCCTTCGGCTGGCGTCGCGCCGGCGTCGCGCGTAATGCGGAAATCCAGCTTCATCTGGCGCAGCTCGTCCTGCGCGAGGTCGAACACCAGCGTCGTCTCGCCAACCTCGGGAACGTCCTCGCAAAATTTGCGCTGCGACACGGCGAACTGGTAGCCGGAGAAATACAGGAAGTCCGGCCCGACCTTGAGCACGCAAGCCTCCTGATCGTAACCGAGCGCGCCGCGCGCCTCGGCCCGCGGCGCGGCGAGGGCGAGCGCCAGCGCCGCGGCGGCGGCGATAGATAACAAACTGTTGCAAGGTTTCATCGGACTCCCCCAGAATCGCCGCGCGTCGGCGCCAGCGCCGCCGCGGTCTTGTTTGATCCGATTATAACTAGCCGCCCGGCGGTCGTTAACTAGCCGTGGACGTCACGCCTCGGCGCGCAGCGGGCGCATTAGCAGGGCGTCGATCGCCGCCTCGACGCTCATCCGGCCTGCGAGGATCGCGTCCACGGCCTCGGCGATCGGCATTTCGACGCGGCGCTCGCGCGCGATCTCGACCAGCGCCGCGGCGGTGTAGGCGCCTTCCGCGAGCTTGCCGTGACTCGCCTCGCGCGGCGACTCGCCGCGGCCGAGCGCTTCGCCGAGGGCGAAATTGCGCGATTGCGCGGAGCCGCAGGTGAGCACGAGATCGCCGAGCCCGGAGAGGCCCATCAGCGTCTCCTGCCGCGCGCCCCAGGCCGCCCCGAGCCGCGCCAGTTCGGCGAAGCCGCGGGCGATCAAGGCCGCTCGCGCGCTGACGCCCAGCTCCCGCCCCGCCGCCATGCCGCAGGCGATCGCCAGCACGTTCTTGGCCGCGCCGCCAATCTCGACGCCGCGCAAATCGGTGGAGCGATACAGCCGAAAGGATTTGGTCGACAATTGCTCGGCGAGGCGCCGCGCCGCCGCCTCGCGTTTTGACGCCAGCGTCACCGCGGTCGGGAGCCCCTTGCAGACGTCCGAGGCGAAGCTTGGCCCGGAGAGCACGGCGACCTCGACTTGCGGCGCCTCCTCGGCGATCACCTCGCTCATGAATTTATGGCTGCCGCGCTCTATGCCCTTGGCGCAAACCACGAAGGCCGCGCCCTCGCGCAGGAACGGCCGCGCCAGCCTCGCGACGCCGCGCATCGCCTGGGCCGGCACGACGCCCAGCACGATCTCGGCGTCCGACAGCTCCGCGAGATCGGCCGTCGGCGCCACCGCGCTCGCCAGCGGCAGGCCCGGCAGATGGCGGCGGTTCTCGCGGTCGCGCGCCAGCGCCGCGACATGCTCGGGGTCATGTCCCCACAGCGCGACATGATCGCGCTTGAACGCCGCGACATTGGCGAGGGCCACGCCCCAGGCGCCGGCCCCGAGCACCATGACGCGGGCGCGGGTCATCTGGCGCCGATCCGCTGATTGTCGGCGCGCGCCCACAGCCGCTCGAAATTTTCGGTGAAGCTTTCGGCCAAGGGAGGGCTCTCGATCACAATGAGGTCGTTGTCCTGATAATCCTCGCCCGACACGCTGAAATTGGCCGAGCCGCTGCGCAAGACCCGATGGTCGACGACAAAGGATTTGAGATGCATCGGATCGCGCGAACGGCGCTTTTGCCGCAATTCGACATTGGGCGTCGCGGCGATTTGCGCGACGGCGCTCTCCGAACGCCCCATCTGCTCACCGTCGAGATAGACGCGCACATGCACGCCGCGCATGGCGACGCGGCCAAGTTCCGAGATCAGCGCCCGGTCGGTCAATACATAGGCGGCCATGTCGATCGACGTTTTCGCGCTGGCGATCAGCCTCGCGTCGACGCTCTCGATCCCGGCGCCCGGCGCGTAATAGGTCCGCACGCCCGCGACGACCGGCTCTCGCGCGAGCAGTCCGGCGGGCGGCGCCTGCGGCGCCAGCGCGAGGCCCGCGACAGCGACGGCGAGCAATGGACGCATGCGTTTAGGCCTTGCCGTGGTGCAGGACGCCGGGGTTGGCGTCGAGCGGCCAACGCGGACGGGCGGCGAAATCGAGATTGTCGGCGAGCCCCAGCTTGAAGCGCTCCAGCCCGGCCCAGGCGATCATCGCGCCATTGTCGGAGCACAGCTCCGGCACGGGGGCGACGAAACGCAGCCCCGCCTCGGCGCAAAAGCGCGTGAGCGCCCGGCGAATGGCGTCGTTGGCGCCGACGCCGCCGCCGATGACGAGGCCGCGCGGGCTCCCCCCGGCGCCCGGCGACGACCCGCCCTGCTCGGCGAAAAGCCTCAGGCCGGCGCGCACGCGATCGACGATCACGTCGACGACCGCCGCCTGGAACGACGCCGCGAGGTCTCGTTTGTCGGTCTCGCTCGGCTCCTCGCCGAGCCGCAAAAGCTCCTGGCGCACCGCCGTCTTGAGCCCGGACAGCGAGAAATCCGCGTTCGGGCGCCCGAGCATCGGACGCGGCAGGTCGAAACGGCGCGGGTCGCCGTCGGCCGCCAGCTTTTCGATCGCCGGTCCGCCCGGATAGGGCAAATCGAGCATTTTGCCGACCTTGTCGAAAGCCTCGCCGGCGGCGTCGTCGAGGGTCGAGCCGAGACGCTGATAGGCGCCGACGCCGCGCACCGCGACAAGCTGCGTGTGGCCGCCGGAGACGATGAGGGCGAGATAGGG
>PLZT01000316.1:0-11566 GCA_003152255.1 Methylocystaceae bacterium
CCTCTCAGCCGAACGCGATCCGGTATCGCGCTCCGACTGAGGGGGGGCAATTCGCGCGAGCGCGCGTCTGTCGTGGCTTGTAATCCCCAGCAAGCGAAAGCCGAGAGGGTGTTGCCTTTCGTCCGCCCCGCATACCGTTCCCCGCGCCCCCTGTCGTGGTGGGCTGGGCGGGGCGGCGATAAATTTAACAGGAGCCGCGATGTCCAAGGCCTTTGAAATGGTCCCGGTAACGTCTTCGTCGCTTTCGGCGGTGGGTCACGACGCGGGCGCGGACGAGCTGCACGTCGAATTCAAAACCGGCGTGCGCTACGTCTATTCGGGCGTCTCGGCTAAAAATCACGCGGCGCTGATCTCGGCGGATAGCGTCGGCAAGCATTTCGCCTCGAACATTCGCACGCGCTACCCGGCGAGAAAGCTATGATCTGGGAAATCACTTCGCGGGTAGCGTTCGTCCTGCTCGTTTGGCTCGGCGTCTACCTCTGGAAGGCTGCGAAAAATGGCTGAATACATCGCTCGCCTTTACGTGGTGTTCGCCTCGGATACGGACGCGGACGCGGCCACTCGCTTCGCCGCCCTTGAGGCGGCCTTCGGTCCCCTTATCGGATTCAACGCGCCGAAAAACCGCGACGGCGTTGTGATGCGCGAGGGCTTGCGGGTTATCCCGGCTGGGTCTGAAATCTTCGACGTTGGGTCGGCGGACTTCGCCGGCCTTTACGAAACCTCGGCGCCGGTGGTTTAGCCCGGCCCAAATCCTTTTGGGGAGACTGATGGAAATTGATCCTGCCGCGACTGACGCAGCGAACGCGAAGACAGCCGCCGATCCGAATGTGGCGGCGCTCGCCGACGCTGACATGTTCCACGCGCTGCAAATGCCGTCCGTCCGCATCGACGGCGTGCATCTTCTCGCTGGGGCGCACGAAGTCCGCCTGACGTTCACGGAAAAGGGCGGCGCGGCCTCGAACCTCCGCGCGCACGCCCGCGCCTCGGTCACGATGAGCCGTGATGCGGCGCTCGCGATTGCGATGCACATTATCAGCTCGTGCGGCGGTGCGGTTATCGGGCCAGACGATGAGTGATCCCGGCCCCTGCAATCGCCGCGTCAGTCGGAAATGGGGGAGCGCGACTCTCGCCCTGCGCTCGGTCAAGGTGCGCGAACGCCTCGGAAAATCTGCGAAGGTCCGAACTCGGCGCGCGGAATTGCTCGCCCTTTATGGCCCCGCGATGTGCCCCGCCATTGATCGGCGGCCGTCGCCCTACTGGAAGGGCCTCGAAAGCTACCTACCTGCGAGCACGCAAGTCGAGGAAACGATTGGGGCCATGTGCCGCGACGGGGAGGCTTTTCGGATAACGCATGGCGACGGTTCGTCGCATCTTGTGTCTCGGGAGGCGGTTTACGCTGGGGTTGATAATGGCCGGGCGCGGAAATCTTAAATTCAAGGCCGCCTATACGGAGCAAGCGAAAAAGCTCTGCAAGCTCGGCGCGACCACGTTTGACCTTGCTGAGTTTTTCGGCGTCTCCGATCGCGCGGTTAAAAAGTGGCTGGTGAAAAATCCAGCGTTCGCGGCGGCCGTCAAGGTTGGCAAGAGCACCGCTGATGAGCGGGTGAAGCGATCGCTTTACGAGCGCGCGGTTGGCTATTCATTCACGTCGGAAAAGGTCTTCTGCTCCGAGGGCGTGATCGTCCGCACGGATTTTGTTGAGCACGTCCCGCCCGATGTGGGCGCGGCGCGTCTCTGGTTGATGAACCGCCTGCCTGATGAGTTCCGCGCCAAGGTGGAACAAGAGTCGGCCGGCAATATCACTGTCGAGGTTGTCAATTTTGCCGGCTACCTTGACGCGCCGAAAGTCACAATCGAAAATTAGGCTCCCGCACAATTGGGAACCTCGCCCCTATCAAGTCCCGTTGCTGCGCTACATGGCGCGGGGCGGCAAGCGAGCCCTCGGGGTGTGGCATAGGCGATCGGGCAAGGACGAAGTTTGTCTCCACTGGGCGGCGATCTGCACGCAACAGCGGCCCGCGACTTACTGGCACATGCTCCCGGAGTATGCGCAGGGGCGCAAGGCGATTTGGGCGGCGGTCAATCCCCACACGGGCAAACGCCGCATAGACGAGGCTTTTCCCAAAGAACTGCGGGCGAACACGAATGAGCAGGAAATGTTCATTCGCTTCAAAAATGGCGCGACGTGGCAGGTTGTCGGCTCTGACAACTTCAATTCTACGGTCGGCAGTCCTCCTGCTGGTGTGGTGTTTTCTGAGTGGGCTCTTAGTAACCCTGCGGCTTATGGCTATCTGGCCCCGATCCTCGTTGAAAACGATGGTTGGGCGATGTTCATTACGACTTCGCGGGGTCGCAACCATTGCAAGTCCATGCTCGATATGGCGCGGACGCGCTCTGACTGGTTTGCGGAGGTATTATCCGCCGATGATACCGGGGCGATTTCCAAGGGAGCGATTGAGGTCCAGCGTCTCGAATATGCTGGCATTTTCGGCCAAGAGGCGGCCGACTCCCTAATCGAGCAAGAGTATTATTGCTCGTTCGATGCCGCTGTCCTGGGCTCCTACTGGGGCAAGGAAATGCGGATCGCGGAGGCGCAAGGGCGCATCTGCCGCGTTCCGGTCAATCCCGATCTGCCGGTTCAAACGGCGTGGGACATCGGCGTTTCGGACGCAATGTCGCTTTGGTGTTTTCAGGTCTACCCGGATCATGTCGATGTGGTTGACTACTACGAAAACTCGGGCCTGGGTTTCGACCACTATTGCGCTTGGCTCGATGAGCGCGGTTATCACGGGATCGACCACGTTCCCCACGACGCTAAGGTGCGCGAAGCCGGCGCGCCGGGCGCTCGAACACGAATTGAGACGCTGTTCTCGCTTGGCCGCAAACCAGAACTGGTGCCGGATCAAGGCTTGATGGATGGCATTAACGCCGGGCGTCTGACTCTCCCCTTCGCCCGCTTTGACTCGGTGCGCTGCGCGAAGGGCCTCGATTGCCTGCGCGAATATAAGGTGAAGTGGGACGCCAAAAAGATGGTGTTCCTCAAGACGCCGGATCACTCCTGGGCGTCGCACGGCGCGGACGCCTGGCGCTACCTCTCGCTGGCGTGGCGCGCTCCGATGCGGCCGCACGATGAGCCCGCGCCCGAACTGTTCCGGCAAATTACAGACCTGACCTTTGACGAATGGCGCTCGTTTGGCGTCGAGGATGAAAAGGCGGCGCGCGCTTGAGCGAAGACTTCCCCGGCAACGGAACATTCGACGACGCCTATTGGCGCTCTCGCCTCGTTTCGACGCTTGAGCAACGCAAGGCCGAATGGCGCGCGCGGGGCTATGGCGACGATCTGTCCCGCTTCGATCTTGGAACAGTTGAGCGCGACGCGCTCGTGGCGCGGCTGGTGAAGATGTCGGACGCGAACAAGGGCGGATCGTCCGCCGCCGCTACCGTGTGGCTCTGCGGGCTGGTGCGGGCGGTCGAATACGGCGAGACGCACGCCAACGCAAAGGTTTTCAAATGATCGGGCACTATCCAGAGACTTGCGGCGGCCCTGGCTGCTGTTCTCACTGCGCGGCGGAACACCTGCGCGGGCTGGCGGGCCGTGCCATATACGCCTCCATCGCAAATAGCGATCTGCTGTCCACCGGCGACGGCGGTGGCGAGGCGCGCGCCCTGTTGCGCAAGGCGCTGCTAATCCTGCCGACGTGCATCACGCGCGATGAAATCACGGCGTTCCTCGCGGGGCCGGCTCAGTGAGCTATCAAGCCTCGGACGGCGACGACAAGGCGACGAAGGACGAAGGCGGCGAGGGCTCCCGCTGGCTGTCGGAAATCGAGCGCGCGCAAGAGGCTCCGGCTATGCGCGAGTGGCGGCGCCGGTGTGGGGTCATTCGCGAAAATTACCTCTACACGAAAAGCCATGAAACCAAGGCGCGCCGTTATTCGATGCTCTGGTCGAATATCGAAACGCTTGAGCCGGCCGTCTATTCGCAGACTCCCAAGGGCGTGGTGCAGCGGCGCTTTCGCGACGCGGACCCGATCGGGCGCGAAGCCTGCCAGGTGCTTGAGCGCGGGATTAACTTTCAGGTCGATCTAAACGACTTCAACTCGGGCTTTGAGCAAGTCCGGCATGATTATCTGC
This sequence comes from Methylocystaceae bacterium, assembly GCA_003152255.1. The sequence goes on from PLZT01000316.1 coordinate 4,135, forward strand.
TGTTCGCTCGCGGGCTGGCTCGTGTCTATTACGAGCCCGTCATGAAGGAAGCCGCCGACGACACGGCGGACGAAGGCGCGGAACTTGACGTTTCCGATATGCTCGGGCCTGACGTCGAAGCGATGGCGGGCGGTCCGGGTCTCGGTTTCGAGGAAAATCTAGGCGTTCCGGGCGACGATGAGGCGGAAAAGCCACATTCTGAGGGTGGCCCGGTCCAAGCCCCCGACGTGATCGACTTTGAACATGTAAAGATGAAATATGTTCATAGCGACGACTTTGCCCATTCGACTGCCCGCATTTGGTCCGAGGTCGATTGGTGCGCGTTTCGCGCTTATCTATCGAAAGACGAATGGGACAAGCGTTTTCCCAAGCAGGCGAACGCCTTTTCGGCGGACGGCGCGGCGGCGAAGACGGACAACCCGACCGCGCAAGAGGCGCAAGAGGAAAAGGCCGCCGTTTGGGAGATTTGGGACAAGTCCGGCGATCGCGTTTTGTGGGTGTCCGCGGGCGTTGACGGCGTGCTCGATAAGTCCGAGCCATACCTTAAGCTCGAAGGCTTCTTTCCGTGCCCTGAGCCCGCCTATGGGACGCGCACGAATGACTCGCTGGCCCCGGTCCCTGACTTCATTTTCTACCAGGATCAATGCGACGAAATCGACGGTCTGACGAAGCGCATTGCCTCTCTGACGGACTCTCTCAAGCTGATCGGGTTTTACCCTGGCGGCCCCCAAGGCGAAGGCTTCCCAGAGATTGAACTGGCGGTAAAGCCGGGGATTGAAAACCGCATGATCGCGGTGAAGTCTTGGGCGGCCTTTGTCGAGGGCGGCAAGGGCGGCGCGCCTATCGTTTGGCTTCCTATCGAGGAAGTCATGAAGATTATTCAGGGATGCGTCGAGCTTCGCAAGCAGCTTATCGAAGACGTTTACCAAATCTTCGGCATTTCCGACATTATGCGCGGCGAAGGCGAAGCGAACGAAACGGCGAAGGCGCAAGGCATTAAAGCGCAATTTGGCTCGATGCGGATTCGCACGCGACAAAAGGAGCTTTCGCGCTTCTGCCGCGATATGGTCCGGCTGGTCGGCGAGATTATCGCAACGCAGTTCCAGCAAGAGACGCTGGCGAAGATGACCAACGTGTCTCTGCCGACTCGGCAAGAGGTCGAGCAACAGTTTCAGCAAGCGATGGTCGAATACACCAACGCGATGCAGCAATTCCAGATGCAGGCGCAACAAGCGGTTCAGTCGCCGCCGATGGGTGCTCCTGCGGCTCCGGGGGCTGTCGCCCCCGGACAACCTTCCCAAGCGCCAAAGCCGCCCCAGCCCCCGCAACAGCCTCAGCCCGGCCAGCCCGTCACCTGGGATGATGTGCTTGAGCTATTCAAGGATGGCGTGACGCGGCGCTTTCGGCTGGATGTCGAGGCGGACTCGACAATCTCCGGTGACGAAAGCCAAGAGCGCAGCGATCGCGCGGCATTCGTCGAGGCGGTAACGAATTTCGTCAAGGAATGGGCACCGATCCTCCAGGCGCAACCGGCGCTCCTGCCGGTCGCAAAGCAAATGCTGCTGTTCCTAGTGCGCGGGTTTCGTGGCGGCCGCGAACTCGAAGAGACGCTCGAAGAGGCGTTCGACAAGCTCGAAGAGATTGCGGGACAGCCCAAGCCAAACGTCCCGTCTCCAGAAGTCCAGGCCGAGCAAGTCAAGCTCCAGGGGATTCAGGCGAAGACGCAAGCCGAAGCGCAAAAGGCGACGCTCGATCTGCAAGCCTCGCAAGCCGACGCGCAAGCCAAGATCGCCGCGACGCAATCGCAAGTCCAGTTGAAACAGGCAGAGTCCGCCGCGCAAATGCAGCGCGATCAGCAAGCGCATGATCTGGAACAGGCGCGGGCGGTGACGCAACTCCAGCACGATCGCGAGCGTCACGGCATGGAAATGGAGAAACACCGCGCCGAATCCTCGCGCGCGGCGCAAGCCCATGCCCAGGCGCAGCACGCGGCGACCATGCAAGAGACGCGAAACGCAACCAAAGCCAAGGCGGACGGCGCGGCGGCCGATGTGAAGGCGTCGAAGAGTAAAACCGGGAAGTATGACGGGGCGGCTGTGCTTGAAGCCATTCATGAACGCCTGTCCGCGCCGCGCAAGGTAATCCGCGATCAGAGCGGTAAAATAACAGGGGTGCAGTAATGGCGTTTGGCCTTTTTGATCGGGTTTGGGATGGCGCGACGACAACGGGTTCCGGCCCAATCGAATTGACGGGCGTCGCCCCGCTGGGGTTCAGACCTTTCAATTCAAAGATGAACGTCGGGGATACGACTTATGTTTGCGTCTCGAACCAAGCCCGCACGGAATGGTGCACGGCTCTCGGAACCTATACAGCCACGAACGAAATAACGCTCGGGACGATTTTCGACTCGTCGAACGGCGGGGCGGCGGTGTCGTTTTCGCTGGGTCAAAAGGACGTTTATATAGTCGATCCTGCGGCCGCGCCGGGGATTAGCGGCCCCACGGGCGCGACTGGCCCCACGGGCGCGACTGGCCCCACGGGCGCGACGGGTTCGGCTGGGGCGACGGGCGCGACGGGTTCGGCTGGGGCCGCCGCTATTCAAATTGGCGTTACGCCCGCAAACGGGACGCCAAAAAGTATTTTATTTACAGACGGCTCCTTTGTGCAATCCATGCCGGCGTGGTATGATGCTACCAATAATAATTTAGCTATTGGTAGTTCACTTCCAACACTCGGGACTCCTAACTATAACGTAGGATACGGCTATAAAGCGTTAAATGCCATTACAAGCGGGGGTGATAATTGCGGAATAGGCGCTTTTGCACTCTCAAAAAATACAAGCGGGGGTTATAATACCGCAATTGGTGCCCAATCGCTATACGATAATACAATCGGAAATTATAATGTTGGAATAGGATACCTCACATTATATCAAAATATAAGCGGAGTCTATAATTTTGGATTAGGCACGCAAGCACTCGGATATAACACAAGTGGCAGTTACAATTCAGCAGTAGGCTCCTCCGCACTTCTTAATAACACGACTGGAAGTTACAACGTCGCAATTGGAAACGCCTCGGGCGGCGGTATAACAACAGGTTCTAATAATACAATTATCGGATCGGGGGTAACTGGTCTTCCATCTGGGCTTACAGGATCGGTTATACTGGCTACCGGCGATGGAACGATCCAATTAGATTATAATAAGACTAATCCGGGGGCTTGGACGTTTCCGACGCCCCCCATTCTTCCGACCTATACCATAGCGCAACTACTAGCAATCGCTTCGCCGGTCGCGGGGATGCAAGCGTTTGTGTCGGATACCGTTGCTCTAGCAGCGCCAACTTGGCATGGCGCGGTTTCGGGCGGCGGGTCGGTAACGGTTGCAGCGCCCGTCTTCTATGCGGCCGGCGCTTGGCAATACACGTAAGGGATAAGGAAAAATGGCTGCTTTCTCGGTGACGATCCCCGACGCGGAAATAACTGTTGTAGCTCAAGCGTTATGTTTAGCGGGAGGCTTTGCTATCACAGGAATTGCGGGAACCGATGAGGCTAACGCCCGCCTAACAGTCATTAACTTTATCCAGCAAACTGTGGTGAATGTTCTGCAATCGCAAGCAACGGCCGCCGCGTTAGCCGCTGTTACTCCCCCTGCAACTCCTACCGTGACCTAAAGCGGCGCACAGGGGCGAAAAATGAACCTTGGAGCAATCGGCGGTTTCCCGATCGCGGGGCTCCCGATTGCGGGCGAACTTGTCCCGGTTGTCCCGGTTGTCCCGACCGCGCCGGTAGGTGGCGGCCCCGGCTTCGTTCTGCAAGGGCCGCTGTCCGAGCGCGAATTGCGCGAGGAAAAGCGCCGGCGCGCGGCGCTCGATGCTGCGGAGGAAGCCCGGCGCGAGAAGCCTTCCGAAAGCGTGCGGGCTGCTGTCGAGGCCGCTGTCGCCGCGCAAAAGCCAAAGGTTGATGAACCGGAGCCGGCTCCAACGCCGGCCGCCCCGGTCATCGACTTAAAAGTCAACGCGCCAGCGAAGCCCAAAGCCCCCGCGCCTGAACCTGTCGCCCCGCTCGGAAAGATCGCAGTCGCGAAGGAACTCCCCGGCGAAGACGCGCCGGACGAAGACGACGACGAAGACGCGATAACCGCGCTCCTGCTTACCCTCTAACGATCGGACGATCCACGATGGCGCAACTGCGCTCATGCCGCGTGTGCGGCGATTGGCACGATACCTTTGACCCTTGGCCCTCGGCCTGTCGCGGTCACTGGCGCGAACATACGACAAGCCGCTCGGACCTCCCGGCCCCGGCGATTATCCGCGACGAAATGTCTCCGGTTCGGGGTATGGCGGACGGCGTGACTTATGACAGCAAGAGCGCGCTGCGGGCCTCGTATCGGGCTCACGGTATGCGCGAAATGGGGAACGATGCGCCTTCGGTCCCGACCGGCCCGGCGCGCGAGAAAATCACTTGCGACGAAATCGCCCAAGCCGTCGCTAAGGTGAAAGAGGGTTACAAGCCCGAAGTCCCGATCGAGCAAGACACGGGCGATGATCTCGCCTGGGCGGATGCCGCCGCGTAAAGCGCGAATACCCCTTACCCCTCCATAGGGGTTATTCCACTCCGCGCCCGATCAGAAGGGCCGCGCAACCTCCCGAGAAAACATGACTGTCGAACTTGACGGCGTTTCCGCCGACGCTACCGCTTTGTCTGATGTGGCCCCGGCCGCTCCAGCTGTTCCCGAGCCGGCCCCACAATCCGAGCTCACGACGCGCGACATTATCCGCGCGGCGGTCGAAAAGCAGAAAGCCGGTGAGGAAAGCCCCGACGCGGCCCCGCGTCCAGACGCGGCGCGGACGGCTGACGGTCGCTATACGGCCCCGGCCGCTACGCATGGGGCGGACGGCAAGCCTTTGGCCGCTGGCGCGGCTCCTGCCGTTCCCGCCGCCCCTGTCGATCCTGCTGCGACGCCCGGCGTAGGTCACAACGGCGGCCCTCCGCTCAACGCGCCGCATTATCTGTCGCCCGAGTCTAAGGCTGCCTGGGCGACGCTGCCAACGCATGTGCAAGCCGATTTTGTCAGGCGCGAACGCGAGGCCGCCGACGGCTTCAAGCAATATGAGGGCCTCGGCGGCTACGCCAAGCAGGCGAAGGAAAGCGGGACGAACCTCGCGACGGCGTTCAAAAACTACGCTGAAATGGAAAACGGCCTCGGCCGCGATTTCAACACTGGCATTGAGTCGATTTGCAAATGGTATGGCAAGGACCCGCGCGCGATGGTCGTCGCCATCGCCACCAAATACGGGCTGATTAAGGGGCAGGCTCCGAGCCTCGCGCCGCTCCCTAAGACGATCGACGAAGACGCGCTAGTGGAGCGCGCCGCCCAAAGAATTCGCGATGAACACGCTTCGCGTCAGGTCGATGAGTCGTTGTCCACTTTCAAGGCGGACCCGGCAAATCGCTACTACGAAAACGTCCGCGAGCACATGGCTTCCCTCATAGAAGCCGGTCACGCGGAATCGCTCAAGGACGCTTACGAAATGGCGTGCTGGGCTCGTCCCGACATTCGCGCGCTGCTGCTCAAACAAGCTGCGCCGATTCCCTCTCCTAATGCTGCCCCGGCCCTCAAAGCCGCGGCCGCCGCTAAACACGTCCTCGGGGCTCCGCGCGCCGGTCTCACCCCCGCCGCCAAGCCCCACGACGAAAACGCCTCCATTCGCGACACGATCCGCGCCGCCGTCACGGCGCAACGCGCAGTCGGCCGCGCCTAAATCCCCTCATTCCGTAAGGAAAATACATCATGGCTTCCCCTCTCGTCGTATCGGTTGACTGGGGCGATGTGGTCACGACCACCCTAGAAAATCGCTCCAAGAAGCTCGCCGACAACATCTCCAACAACAACGCGCTGCTCTATCGCCTCCGCACCAAAGGAAAACAGAAGTTTTTCGACGGCGGTCGCGAGATTATGCAGGAACTCCGTTACGCCCAGAACCAGACGTTCATGTGGTATAGCGGGTTAACTTCGGCCCCCTTGGCCGCCTAACATCGCCAGATAATAAGGACGGTCCATATAGGTTGTTTTCCAAAGGTTGCATGTTCGGCAAAGTGTTTGCGCGTTGCATCTTTCCCTTTTCCCGCCGGCAACGACGGGAATGATGTGGTCTAAAACCAAGTCATCAGGCGAGTCGCACCATACGCAAGCCGGCCCAAGCCATTCAACCTTTTGCAATCGTGTGAAGTTGGTTCTGTGACGGGCTACGTGCTCCGACTTTCGCCAGTGGTGATCTTCACCTCGTGGCAATTTCGCGATCATTTCATCCCGGCGAGACGCCCAGCGCTCTTTCATGCGCTCGGACATTCCCGCTTTCGTCTCAGGCGTATGCGTGAACGATCCCTTTTCAGGCCCATACCTGCGAGGGCGCGCGCGCTTCGTCTCGGCGATCTTCTCAAGAACCTCGGGGGAATGACCTTTTCCCCAGTAAGGGTTTCGCTCTCCGCTCATGGCCTTGCTTTTGCATTCCGGCGCTCCGCATGATTTCGTTATGCCGCGCTTGATGTGAGAGCCCCGCCTGTAAAAGACGGTTTTGCAAAACTCGCACGTAAAAAAACGGCCCGTCCTGATTGCTGGCATTACGGCTCCAAGTGATAATCGGGTGAAGTCGGTGAACATCTCCACAATAGCAATTCAGGGCTGTGGAGGCAATACCGAGCCAAGCCGCGCATGTAAGAATCTCTAGGGGTTCCCAGGGGCGCGGAAGGTGTAACGACTAGAGGGTGACGAAAGAATAATCCCTCCACGAGTGCCCGACGCGAAAGCGATGAGATAGTCTGACCTGCATGGCGACATGCAGACGCCCCGGATAAAGAGCCAGGGCATCGAACAAAGTGACGAATTCCTGAACGTGTCGCTTAACGACACGATGACGGCGGCCCGCTTCCCGCTCAAGCAGGCGTCCATCGCGGTCACGCTGTCCGGTTTGGAAGAACTCCAGAACGCCAGCGAAGAGGCCATGATTGACCTCATCGAGGCGCGCGTTGACACTGGCGAGGATACTTTCTGGAACGCCATGTCTGCCGGCGTCTATTCGGACGGCACGGGCTATGGCGGCAAGCAGATGGGCGGCCTCTCGCTGCTGGTGTCCAAGGTTCCAACCTCGGGCGTCGTCGGCGGCATTGATCGGAGCACGCAAGTCTGGTGGCGCAACACCGCCGACAACGCGAACACGGACACGCTGGGCGTCGTCACCTCGACGAATATCCAGGCCTACATGAACAAGAACACCATCGCGTTGAAGCGCAACAGCGATGGCGTGAACCTGATCGTGGCGGACTCGAACTATTACACCGCCTATCTGACTTCGCTCCAGGCGATTCAGCGCATCACGAACGACGACAAGATGGCCGGCGCTGGCTTCACGGCTCTCGAATATTTCGGCGC
>PLZT01000316.1:11642-12364 GCA_003152255.1 Methylocystaceae bacterium
ACGCGCTTGGGTTAATCATCTTACGCTCTCCATAACACAGGAGGGCATAAGGTGACAGAGCGCGAAAGAATATCCATCGACGAATTGCGGCAACGCCTCGAATACGATCCCGAACTCGGTCTTTGTTTTTGGCTCACGACGCTCGGCGGGAACTGCCGCAAGGGTGAATCCGCCGGGCGCGTTGGGACGGGTAAATCTGCGGGATACTGGCGCATCAACCTCAACGGGCGTCAGTATCCCCGGTCCAATATTGCCTGGGCTCTCATGACCGGCGAGTGGCCTCCGCTTCAGGTCGATCATGAGAACGGCAAGCAATGGGACGATCGTTGGTCAAACCTTCGTCTTGCGACTCAATCGCAAAACAAGGCAAACGGGCGAGCCTACAAAAACAATTATCTCGGCGTTAAGGGCGTCTGCATCCGTGGCAGCAAATACCAGGCACATGCACAAATCGGCGGCAAGCAAAAGCACCTCGGGTATTTCGACACGATTCGAGAAGCCGCCCAAGCTGTTTCAGACGCCCACGAGAAAGAATACGGGGCGTTCTCTCGCACCACATAAAGGTCAATCACCATGACTATCGCAAAGAAGCAATACGAGCAGATCGGCGTCCGGCCGTATCTGCCCGAAGGGCCTTACGGCTCGGCCGGCAACACGCCATTCCCTAATTTCGCGTATGGCTCGGTAGTCGCCGGCGAGGCGGAAGCGGAATTCGTCTTCCT
>PLZT01000479.1 GCA_003152255.1 Methylocystaceae bacterium
TTAAGGCGGCGAGCGCCGTGAAGCCATCGAGCCCCAGTCGCGGCAGCGCCTCGTCCGGCCATTGCGCGATGAGCGTCACGTCGGGAAAGCGCTCCGTGGCCGCGAAGGCCGCGCGCGGATCGATAATGACGACATCGAAACCGGCCGCGCGCGCCATTGAAGAAAGCGCCTGCGCCACGTGGACCGCGCCGACGATCACAAGCCGCGTCGGCGGCCTGTGAACATAGACGAATAGGCGCCTGCCCTGATGTTCGATAAGGGCGCTTTGTCCTTCGTGCAAAGTCGCGGCGAGCGCGTCGTCAACGGCGTCGCTTGCGCGCAAAAGCCCCGGCTCGCCGCCGTCGAGCGGCGTGACGAGCGCGCAGGCGCGGCTTTGGGCATATTCGTCGCTCAGTTCGGCGAGAAGTTTAATACAAGCCGCGTCGAGTTTTTGGACATAGACGCTGACGCAGCCGCCGCAGGGCAGTCCCGCGCGCCAGGCGGCCTCATCCGCGACGCCGAAGTTGAGCAGGCGCGGCGCGCCGTCCTCGATCACATCGAGCGCGGCCGTGACCACGTCGCCCTCGACGCAGCCGCCCGAAACCGAGCCGCAAAACACGCCCGCCTCGTCGACGACAAGATGCGAGCCGACGGGCCTTGGCGCGGAGCCGAATGTCTCGACCACGGTAGCGATAGCGACGCCGCGACCCAGCCTGCCCCATGCCTCGGCCTGATGCAGGATCTTGGCTTCATCTGTCAGCATCTGCGGGTCCATCCGGTCTGTTGATGGCATGACGCCGAATTAGCCGATGCTGTCGTGAAAATCGACCACGTTTGAGATACCCCGCGGACCGGCGACAAGACTGAGGCGCGTCCCGAGACGGCCAAGATCAACGAGGCAGTCGAACCACCATCCGCCTGGGCGCGCGAGGCAATCGACTTCCATCGTGGACGCGACCCACTCGGTGCTCATTCCGCCGCATCGATGGCTGTCGCGATGCGGCGGCTCTGCTCCGACAATTCGCGATATTGCTCTTGCCATTTGCTCGGACCGTTGGAGGTCGACACCTGCACCGCCGTCACCTTATATTCCGGACAGTTGGTCGCCCAGTCCGAATTGTCCGTGGTGATGACATTGGCCTGCGTCGTCGGGTGATGGAAAGTGGTGTAGACCACGCCCGGCGCCACTCGGTCGGTGATCTTGGCGTGCAAGGTCGTCTCGCCGGCGCGGCTTTGCACCTTGACCCAACCTCCATCGCGCACGCCCCGATCCTCCGCGTCATGCGGATGGATTTCGAGAACGTCTTCCGGATGCCACCGGCTGTTCTCGGTGCGCCGGGACTGCGCGCCGACATTATATTGCGACAGGATGCGCCCCGTGGTCAGCAGCAACGGAAAGCGCGGCCCCGTCTTCTCGTCGGTCGGGATATATTCAGTGATGACGAACTTGCCCTTGCCGCGCGTGAAACCATTGATGTGCATGATCGGCATGCCGTCCGGAGACGCGTCGTTGCAGGGCCACTGCACCGAACCGTCCTTCTCCAGTTTGCCATAGGAGACCCCCGCGAAGCGCGGCGTCAGTCGCGCGACCTCGTCCATGATCTCGCTGGGATGGGTGTAATTCCATCCCAGACCCATGGCGTTGGCGATGAGCTGGGTGATTTCCCAATCGCCATAGCCGTTCTTCGGGCTCATCACCTTGCGGACGCGCTGGATGCGGCGTTCCGCGTTGGTGAAGGTGCCGTCTTTTTCGAGGAACGTGCAGCCCGGCAAGAAGACATGGGCGTAATTGGCCGTCTCGACGAGAAAGAGATCCTGCACCACAACCAGTTCCATCGCGGCAAGGCCGGCGGACACATGCTTGGTGTCGGGATCGGACTGGAGAATGTCCTCGCCCTGCACGTAAAGTCCTTTGAACGTCCCATCAATGGCCGCGTCGAACATATTGGGGATGCGCAATCCTGGCTCCTTGTCGAGCTTGACGCCCCAATCCGCCTCGAACGCCGTGCGCGTCGGATCGCCGGAAATATGCTGATAGCCCGGCAGTTCATGCGGAAACGACCCCATGTCGCAGGAGCCCTGCACATTATTCTGGCCGCGCAGCGGGTTCACGCCCACGCCAGGCCGGCCCAGATTACCGGTCGCCATGGCGAGATTCGCGATGGCCATCACCGTGGTCGAACCCTGGCTGTGCTCCGTCACGCCGAGACCATAGTAAATCGCGCCGTTGCCGCCCGTGGCGTAGAGGCGCGCGGCGGCGCGCAGATCGGCGGCGGGGACGCCGGTGAATTGCTCGTTCGCCTCGGGGCTGTTGCGCTCCTCGGACACAAATGTCGCCCAGTCTTGGAATTCATCCCAGTCGCAGCGTTCGCGCACGAACTTTTCGTTGACGAGGCCCTCGGTGACAATCACATGGGCCATCGCCGTAACGACGGCGACGTTTGTTCCAGGCCGCAGGGGCAGATGATAATCCGCTTGCACATGCGGCGTGCGCACGAGGTCGATGCGGCGCGGATCGACGATAATCAGTTTGGCGCCCTCGCGCAGCCGCTTTTTCATGCGTGACGCGAACACGGGATGCGCGTCGGTCGGATTGCAGCCGATGATCAAAACGACGTCGGCCTCGTCAACCGAGTCGAAGTCCTGCGTGCCGGCCGAAGTGCCGAAGGCCTGGTGGAGACCGTAGCCGGTCGGCGAGTGACAGACGCGCGCACAGGTGTCGACGTTATTGTTGCCAAAGCCGGCGCGAACAAGCTTCTGAACCAAATAGCTCTCTTCATTGGTGCAGCGCGACGAGGTGATGCCGCCGACCGAACCGCGACCGTATTTCGTTTGGACTTCCTTGAAGCGCTTTGCGGTAAAGGCGATCGCCTCCTCCCACGATGCAACGCGCCACGGGTCCGAAATCTTCTCGCGGATCATCGGATTGAGCACGCGGTCGCCGTGGTTGGCGTAGCCATAGGCGAAGCGGCCCTTGATGCAGCTGTGGCCGTGATTGGCCTTGCCGTCCTTCCAGGGGACCATGCGCACGACTTCCTCGCCGCGCATCTCGGCCTTGAAGGTGCAGCCGACGCCGCAATAGGCGCAAGTGGTGACGGCCGAATGTTCGGGTAGACCGATTTCGATGACCGACTTCTCTTGAAGCGTCGCGGTCGGGCAGGCTTGCACGCAGGCGCCGCAGGAGACGCATTCCGACTCAAAGAAGGCCTCGCTCATGCCGGCCGCGACCCGGCTATCGAAGCCACGGCCGCTGATGGTCAGCGCGAAAGTACCCTGCACTTCCTCGCAAGCGCGAACGCAACGATTGCAGACGATGCATTTTGCCGGATCGAAGGTGAAATAGGGGTTGGATTCATCCTTCGGTCTCCAATCGAAATTGGCGGAGCCGTTGTTGCGGGAGAATACATGGTTGGCGCCCTCATAGCCGTAACGCACGTCGCGCAGGCCGACCGCCCCGGCCATATCCTGCAATTCGCAGTCGCCGCTGGCGGCACAGGTCAGGCAGTCGAGCGGATGGTCGGAGATGTAAAGCTCCATCACGCCGCGCCGGATCGCCTTAAGACGCGGCGTCTGCGTGTGCACGGCCATGCCTGGCGCGCCCGGGGTCGTGCAGGAGGCGGGCGTCCCATTGCGCCCGTCGATTTCGATGAGGCAGAGGCGGCAGGAGCCATAGGCCTTGACGCTGTCGGTGGCGCAAAGTTTGGGGATTTCCGTTCCGATCTCCATCGCCGCGCGCATGATCGACGTGCCCTCGGGAACGGTGACGCTCTGGCCGTCAATCGTCAGCGTGACCATCTTGTCCGATTTCGACTCAGGCGTGCCGTAATCGATTTCCTTGATCAGGCTCATGGTCTCCCCCCTTACTCAGCAGCAGCAGGCGGCAATTTCTCGCGGAAGTCGTCCGGGAGTTGATGCAACGCTTTGGATGCAAGATAGGGCGCCAAGCCGTCGAGCGAACAGCGCGAAACAAATTTCCTGTCTGTTGCACCACCATCATTACGTTCGTCCACCGGGGTAACCCGGACATAGAGCCCGCGTCCTGCAATCAGCGAGTTTGAGCTTTGCAGAAATTCAAGCCCGGTGCGATCAACCAGTTTACACAGGGCAGCAAAATTGATAGAAGTGCATATTAACCATTTGATTTAGATAGACGTCAACTTCCATAAGAACGATTATGCGAATCACAACAACAACGACCTGTAGACCCGACACAACACAACAACTCGACAGAGTTCTGACAGCGTTTGTCCCCGCTCGCGTGTGGCGGGTCGGTTTGATTTTCGACTGCTTGGCGCCAGCGGACCTTGTGACGCTTTCTCCGCCTTTGGCCTTCCTTGCAAGTTCCGAAGGCCGATCATGAACTGGGGTTAGTCCGCACCCATCCAGTGACGAAGGCTTCGCAAAGGTTCGAGTCTCAAAGCCTCGACAGAAACGGCAGGCGCGGCGCGATGGCGTAGTTGAGCTGCGTGAGGAAGATGGCGCCGACGCCGATGGGCGGGTCGAAATAGCCGATTACGGCGCCTAGGGCGTAAAGCGCCTGCGCGGTGACGATGCGGCGGCGGATCGCTTTCGAGACGGCGGGTTCGAGGTCGCGTCGGGTCAGCCCGGCGCGCTCGGAATAGGCCCAGCAAGCATAGATGCTGAGGCCGGCGGCGGCCAAATTCATCCAGTAAAGGAAGAGCGCGACGCGGAAGGTGATGAACTCGGCGAGGAGTTGCGTCGTGAACGGCATCACGGTCACGATGGCGAGGAACAGAAAGTGCAGCCAGCTCAAATCGCGATCAGAGCGCTCGAGCTGGTCGAGCTGGGTATGCTGGCCGACCCAGAACATCCCGAGCGTCAGGACGCTCATCAGCCAGGTGACGACGCGCGGGGCGAGCTGACCGAGCGCGGCGATCAACTCCCGCTCGCTGTGGATTTCCCCCGTCTGCGGGAAGTGCACGCCCAGCACGAGGATTGTCATCGCCACCCCGAATATGCTGTCGCTGAGATTGGAGATGCGACTGACATCGCGCGCCGCGATTTGGTTGAAGTGTGTTTCCATGTTGCGGTGAGTTAGCGGATGGTCATCGCTCGTCAATGCGCCTTTGCCGCCGAGGAACCGATGAGAACCTCCGTGGACGGCCTACCAGCTTGCGCGAGCGCTTCGAACAAATCGACCCATATGCCTTGGCGGCCCGACGCACATAGCGTTTGTAAGGGCGTCAGGCCATTCAGCCTCCGGCGACTTTGCCGACCCCGGCCTCCCAAGCGGCGAGAGCGCCGATCGCCGACCAGTCCAGCTCCTCGCCGCCGTTCGCGAGCAGGGTGAGAAAGCGGTCGCGTAGAAGACTTGCGATCGGCAGCGGCACGCGCAGCTCCTCCGCGGCGGCGAGAGCGAGCCGGATGTCCTTGAGGCCAAGCGGCGCCGCGAAGCCTGCCGGTTCGAAGGTCCCGTCGGCGATCAGCGCGCCGTAAGTTTTGTAGACCGGGGCTCCGAACAGGGTAGACGTAAGAATTTCCAAATATTGACGCTTGTCTATGCCTCCCTTGCTGACGAGCGCCATCGCTTCGCCAAGCGATTCGATGACGGAGGCGATCAGGAAGTTGCCGCTGAGCTTGACGAGATTCGCCGCTTTCGGCGTCTCGGAGACGACGAAAGTTCTCTGTCCGATCACGTCAAAAAGGGGGGTCGCCAGATGAATCGCGTCGGGTGCGCCGCCCGCGACGATGAACAAGCCGCCAGCCTTCGCGGCGTCGGGTCGCCCGAACACGGGCGCCGCGACGAAGCGTTGGCGACAGCAGGCATGCGCTTGGGTTAGCCGGTCGCACAAAGCCACGCTGATCGTGCTGGAGGAGATGTGGAGCGCCTCGGGCGCGAGCGTGGCGAGGAGGCCGTTCTCTCCGAACGCCGCCTCCTCCAAGGCTTTGTCATCAGCGAGCATCGTCCAGACCACTTCGACTCGGCAGGCTTCGGCGATAGAGCCGGCGACGCGCGCACCGAGCTTCGACAGCGCCTCCGCCTTCTCCCGCGACCTGTTGTAGAGAACGAGTTCGTGCCCCGCCTTGATGAGATTCTCGGCCACGCCCGAGCCCATGCGTCCAAGTCCGATGAAGCCGATTTTCATCGCCGGGTCTCCTTTCGCGCTGCCTAGGCCCGACTCCGCTCATCGCCGAAAGCGGATCGTCTGGACCGACATTCGCCGGTTCGCGTCGGTTCTTAGGGCGCATATAGGCCCTCCGCCGCTTTGAACGAGCTTGGACGGGCGGGAACAAAGTGACGGCGGCATCTATGGACAGCTCGCCCGTTACAAGCCGATTTTGGTTTTCTTGCGTCGTGTTTGGAAGCTGATCAGCTCGGAGATCGCGAACTCAGCGACTGACATCGCTTGAATATAACAAGTTTTCCGGGATCACCTTGTAACAGTGCCGATCCGCGCACAATGGGCGGACCTGGCGCCGACCGATATTATCGGATGTCCAGATGTGCCGGCGCCAGCCCTGCGGTTCACGTGCGCCAAGGATGTTCGGGCAGATCGCAGACGCCGATGGCGCCGCCTCCAGCTTCCGCGACCGCATGATCGTTCTCGACCGAGCTGCCGGACACGCCGATGGCGCCGATCATGACGCCGTCGGCGTCAACGATTGGAAGGGCGCCCGGGAAGGTAATGAGCCCGTCGTTAGAATGTTCGATGCCGAATAGGGGGCCTCCCGGCTGAGAGAGCCTGCCGATCTGACCGGTCGGCATGCCGAAGAAGACCGCCGTTTTGGCCTTTTTCATCGCGATGTCGATGCTGCCGACCCAGGCGTCATCCATTCGGTAAAAGCCCTTGAGATTGGCGCCGGAGTCAACGACGGCAATGCACATCTGAGTATTGAGTTCGAGCGCGCGCTTCCTTGCCGCCTCGATCGCCTTTTCCGCCTGTTCGATAGTCACATGCATCGTCGTTCTCCTCGTAACCCGTTGGGGTGCCGAAACACCCGGGGCGTGATCTTAGCCTTAATTTCTGCCCGCCTTGTGGGCGCGTCGCGGGACAGCGTCACACAAATCAATGCCCGATTTTCGACCTAATTTGGCTCGCCAATGAGCCCTCAAGCTGCGGATTTTTGCGAGGGCGCCATAAACTCGGGCCCGATTGGCGCGCTGATCGCTTCTTCAAGAATCTTGTCGATCTCTCGCATGGCGTCAGCGTCGAGCCTCCAGCCGAAGACGTCGCCGATCGGGTCCAACTGCCCTGGCTTGCGCGCGCCCCACAAAGCAATCGTCGTGTCGGCACGGTCGAGCACCCAGCGTAGTGCAAGGTGTATGACGTCCTTGCTGTAGTTTTCGCGCGCGAACCTTTGGAGTCCATCGACGGCCTTCAGATACTGACCTCGGCGCTCCCCGCTGAACTTCGGGTCCTTGTTGCGTAGATCGTCTCCGGAAAACTTGGTCGCTTCGGAGATGTGGCCCGAGAGCAGACCGCGGCAGAGCGAGCCGTATGCGAGCGTGGCGAGCTTGTGGTCGACGGCGTAGGGCACAACACGTCCTTCTCGATGCCGCGTTCGAAGAGATTATAAGGCGGCTGCACGGCGTGCAGCGGCGCGCTCGCGCGAAACTGGTCCATCTGCTCCGGACTGAAATTGCTGACGCCAATCGCACGTATTTTGCCGGCGCGATAAAGCTCGGCCATCGCCGCCGCGGTCTCGCCGGTCGGCGTATCAGGATCCGGCCAGTGCACCTGATAAAGATCGATGACGTCGGTTTGCAGGCGCCGCAGCGAGTCTTCCACCTCCTTTACAATCCGTGTCTTGCTGGCGTCGCGAAACGGCGTGGAGTCGCGCCAGTCCAGGCCGACCTTCGTCGCGAT
>PLZT01000028.1 GCA_003152255.1 Methylocystaceae bacterium
AGGCCTCATCCGGCCAGCCCCCGCAAGACCAAACGTCGCGCGCCCGGGAATTTGCCCCGGTTACACGGCCTCCTTAAGGGGAACCGGCGCACGGGCGGGTTCGCTGCCTCTACAACTTTGATGGCGTTATCGTTCTCATAAACAAGCTCAATCCATTGGTGTCCCTGTGAAATTTTGAGTGTGGTCTTTAAGATAGAAAGCTCAATGTCAGGCCTGTTGTGTTGGGCTAGGTAGTGTTGAAGGTCAGCCATCAGGCTGCGCAGATAGGCGTTGCCGCGTTCCTCCTTGTTTTCTTCGGCTAGCCGAAGCGCAGCCGCTTCCTTGCGCATGTCGCGCTCAACGTCCTCAAAAATACCCATCTTATTGTCTCCCGTTGGTGCGCGAGGCTAGAGGCGTTCAACCTCTCCGCGTCGCCGAAAGGCATGACACAAGTGCCACAATCGTCCAAGGGAAGCGAAGCGCGTATGGATGCTCTATCCCGCGTGGATAGGCGAGTGGCAAAGCCACGAGCCGCCGCCCGTTCAAGAAATGGGCGGCGCGTGTCTGTCCGCGCGGATCGTTGATTCTATATCTTGTGTCCGGCGACCCCATGCGCCGGAGGCTTCCGGCAAGTATTCGCGGGGCATGGCGAGGGGTGGAATTATTTTTGTTTTGAAGTAAAAGAGTCGCGGGAGCTTCGCGGCGCGTTTTTAGATTATACGAGGACTTAAAATCGCGTTACATAATGGCGCTTCCGCGAATTTCGTCGTGTCGCTCTCGCCGCGACGGCTCAACGATCCGTCCATGGTTTGCGGCTATGCACGGCTATCGACGAACGGACAGTATAAGCGTATCGGTAGCCAGGTTGACCCCCGAGGAACTCTCCCATGCTGACATCTGATGCAGAATCTTTCAATCCAATCGAATTAACCGCCGACATCGTGGCGGCCTTCGTCGCCAACAACGCCTTGCCAATAGCGGACCTGCCCTCGCTGATTCAATCCGTGCATTCCGCTTTGGCGCAACTTGCAAGCGGGCCGGTAATTGCCGCCTCGCTGGAAGAGAAAAAGGAGCCGGCGGTCTCCATTCGTAAATCGATAACGCCCGATTTCCTTGTGTGTCTGGACGACGGCAAGAAATTCAAGTCGCTGCGNNGGTGCGATCGGAAATGGCGAAGCGGTCTGGACTTGGTCAAATGCGGAAGAACGCCGCGCCGCGCCAGAAGGCCTCTACCGCCGCGCCGACCAAGCGTGGGCGTCCCGCGAAGGCTGGCAAGTAATCGGCGACCTCGAAGGCGGAATGCGGCCGCAGGCCGCACCTGTCCTCTGCCTTCATCTCACGCATGATAACGTCCTTTGTCATGCGTGAGCGTGATCCGCTACCCGAGACTGACCGTATTCGATCAAGCCGCCTGAATGACCGCTAAGTCAACTCTTCACCCAACTCCTGAAGAATTTGCACACTGTCGGCACCGCAGCATTGCGCTCGTTTGGCAAATCCTTCTTAGAAATCAACTGGTCGAATCTCGAACAACATTCTTCAATCGCAGCCAATATTGGCCCTAGCCGCTGCTCCTCGATATTTCGTTGTCCGTTGTGAACAACATTATTCCTGATTTCAATCGCACCTCGGCATTGAGCTACGATCTCCGCTGGCATCTCCTGTTCATTGAGTATCAGCGGGATCACTGTCCCAAACGCGCCTCGCAAGCCCACCTTATCAATCAGGTTCCTAAGTCCTTCGCTTTCGAGCCTGATTTGGATGCGCTCGGGTATAAGGCTTTTATCGCGCTCACGAGCGAACTCATGCAACTTGAGCTCCAGGGCAGAAACAGCCTCTATCAGTGCAGTACGTCTGTGTCCCTTGCTGGCGAGCTCGCGCGCACTTGCCAGCAGACTTCCGACGATGGGAGTTCGCGCATTATCAAGCACGAAAGTCTGTACCATCTCCCATTCGTCAGCTGTGATCAGACGCTTCTGCTCTTCTACTTGTGCCACAATCGTGACAGTACTGTCGGGATTGAAACGATAAGTCGTGCCATCCTCGAATGAAGCTGTCGCATGATTGCGAATGTAAAACTGGCCTTGGTCGGCCTCGTCAAAATGTAATTCCTCCACCCAATATTGTCCCTTCACCGCACGAGCGTATCCAATAAGACTATTGAGTCGAATAGCCGTCAGTTTATGGATCGCTCTACCTAGAGACTGATATTCGCTCAGTACGTCTGCGTTCGTGGAACTGGTGTTCGAATCTGACGATTTAATTTGAATGTGATTCCTAAGCGCATCGCTTACGTTCGAACGTGCACTGACGTGCACTCTGTGTGCACGTACGTTGCGCGTGCGCGCAATTTCCTCCCGATTTGGCTGGGAAGCCCACCACGTACACTCGGCATCAAACCATATTCTCAGTTCGATCCCATTTTCGTTGTAATTGATCGCATCTCGTTGTCCGTCGGGAATCCACTGGTGGAAGACAATTGGCCCATCTAAGTTGATTAACATTTGGACGGTCAGAGCTGGCATAATCCACTCCAAAAGCACAAGCTTGGCCGACGTTCTTTGTTCATGGGCGTTGCCATCCTATGAGTCAGCCCGAACGGCTGCTTCGAGTCAAACTCCCATCGTCGAGAACCGTGATCCTAATTTCCGTTTTGGGTCGGAAACAGACGTCGTGTGCCGGCGTGACGGCAGGTTCTCGTAAGGATGCCGATCGTTAGAGTTTATTCCCCTAAATCGTAATCCGCTCCACCTCGTCGAGCGTAATCTCATCGCCCGTACGATCATAGAGTTTTGTTGTTCTTGGACTTTCATGCGCCGCCATGGCTTGGGCGTTCTCCAGAGTGCCGCCGGCTTCGAGATAAGCTGTGATGCCGGTTGCGCGGAACGTGTGACAGCCGATCTTGACCCGCGTTCCAAGGTCGGCGGCGCGGCGCTGGATCATGCGCCACGCATCCACCCGGTTCATCGACTTGTCGGTCAGCGTGCCGGCGCGGCCGGCGGCGGAGCGGAACAGCGGAGCCTTGCCGCCGTCGCGGATTCCAGCCGCTTCGATATAGGCGTCGAGATAAGCCTCCAGATTGTGATGCGCCGGCATTTCATGGCGCTTGCCGCCTTTTTCATGCAAGCGCACCCACCAGCGCTTGCCGTTGGGGTAGTAGTCCTCGACGCGCATCGCGACGACCGCGCCAACGCGGGCGAAGGCGAAGGTCATCACCGAAATCAGCGCGCGGTCGCGCAAGCCGACCACGGTCGACACATCGATGCTGTCGAGCAGCTCGCGGGCCTGTTCGCCGGTGAGCACCGTGGTCTTGCCGGTCTTGACGACATGCTTGGGGCCGCGCACCGAATGGGCCGGATTGGTCGCGACGACCTGGCCGGTGACCAGCCAGTCGGACAGCATTCGTATCGCGGCGAGATGTTGCTTGACCGTCGGCTTCTCGAAATCCTTGCCGAGCGCCTCGATATAGGCGGCGACGTGCAGCGGCTCGATGTCGGCGATCTCGCCGATCTTGTGATGGTCGCACCAGGCGAAGAACCGGCAGCACGCCCGGTAATAAGCCATGCGGGTGTTTTTGTTCCTGATCGTCGCGGCGAAGAATTCCAAAAAGCGACGCGCCGCCTGGTCGCCGGCGGCGGCGACCGCGCGCGGCACGACAACGGCGTCGCGCGACGCGATAACCACGGCCTTGGACTCGACGACGGCTTGGCTCATGCGAGTTAGCGTAACATAATGAAGAGTGTTTTAGC
>PLZT01000433.1 GCA_003152255.1 Methylocystaceae bacterium
CAAGACGAAGCGCGCCTCTCGCCATAGACACCGAGCTTTACAAAGCCCGTCACCTCATCGAAAACTTCTTCGGCAAACTCAAGGAGTTCAAGCGGATCGCCCTGCGCGCCGACAAAACCGATCAAAGCTTCACAGCCATGATCCGCCTCGCCGCCGCGCTCATTAATTCGCGATGAATCTCAACAGGCCCTAGAGCAAGCTCCGAAAAAGTTGATAGACTTTTTCGATAAGAGCTTGCTCCAACATTTTGATTTTGAGCGATTTCTTATCGTTCGAACGATTCCGTTCGAACGGAAAGCGCTCTAGTGCGCCAGCTGCAAGCCAAAATCGGGCGCGCGCAAGACCAGCTTCTGACCTTTTGCGACTATCCCGGCGAGGTCGACGCCACCAATAATGGCTCGGAGCGAAAGCTGCGGCCCTGCGTGATCCAGCGAAAAGTCACCAATGGCTATCGCGCCATGTGGGCTGCGCAGGCCGAGGCGGATGTCCGCACAACCGTCGATACCGCAAGGCTAAAGGGCGCAAACCCCTTTCAGACAATCCTCGACACCCTGGCCTGAAGCCGCAAAACCCGCGCCCAAAAAATGCGGCTGGGTAATTGCGGAAGGGTTGATCATGAGCTACATCGTAATGGTCAAACGTGGGGAAACAAGCTTCTGGTTTTCCCATGGAAGCGGTTGCGAGGCCGTCGCAACGGCTTTGAGCCTCATACGTAACGGCAAGGTCGATGTTTCTACCACTTCGCCACGCGGGGTAATCTACAAACCCACGGACTTTCATCTGCTCATTTCGGCTGTGGTTGAGGTTGATCGTAGACTTGCGCGTAAAAGTTCGTCGCTTCGATACGAAGAATTTGGGAAACCACGCGTTAGACAGCATGCTTACCGGCATTAACTTGCTCTAAGCCTTGCCTGTGGGGGTTCACAAGACCAATGCCGATGGTCGCATCGCCTTTTACAACGACGCCGCAGCGGAGCTTTGGGGAAATCGGCCTCAGTTTGCAACCTTTTGGTGCGGATCCTGGCACCTTTTTGACCTGACGGCCGGCCCGTGCCCCATGATGAGCGTTCCGGGGCGGTGGCCCTGCAGGATGGCCGGTTGGTTCGTGGAATTGAGGCGGTTATCGTGAGTCCCAATGGCGCACGTGCGCCGTTTACGCCGTATCCGCCGCTTCTTACACACATGTCAGGTCACATCATCGGCGCAATAAATTTGCCCGCCGATATTAGCGCGCAAGAGCGCGGAAATTGAATCATCGCGACCACACGCTACGCGCCCGTGTCGAACAACTGCTGGCCGCCATCGTCATGGGGCCGGGGCATCCAATCGGCCCTCAAAATGATGAGAACATCCGCTTCTGGCTGCTTATGACCGAGGCCGTGTGGAAACGTGATTTTTTTAATTTGCCGATAGCGGCCACGGATCGGCAAGAGAAGCAATGGCGCGCGTGTTCGGCCGACGAATTCAGCCGGCGATGGCCTGCATGAGCGGCCTGACGCCGAAGATATTGACCATCCGCTTGATGTTGTAGGCAAGCACTTGCAAACTCATTTCAGTTTTGACCTTTTCAAGGGTCTTGGTCAGGAAATGGGTGCTGCCCATCCACGCCTTGAGGGTTCCGAAAGGATGCTCAACGGTCTGTCGGCGAATGATCATGGCCTCTGGCATGCGGTCGAGCGTGGCTTGCATCCTGTCGAGCACCGCTTCGTGCTCCCAGCGTTTCTGCCGTTTGACCTTGTCAGAGGTGCATTGGGGTTTGAGCCCGCAGGTTAGGCATGCCGTGAGGTTGCGATAGTGGTCCATATCGTCGCGGCGGTCTGAGCGTAATTTTCCCCTGGTCAGAAACTCGCCCGCTGGGCAGGTGTAGCGGTCGTTTTCGGCGTCGTAGATGAAATCCTGCACGGTGAAGAGACCGCGGTTGGCGTTGCCTGAGGTCTGCGTCTTGGGAACGTAAGGCACCACACCTGTTCCCTCGCAAGCCAGCACCTCCTCGCCGTTGTAATAGCCGCGATCCGCCAGCACGGTGACTTCCTCGCATCCCGTCGCATCGCGCGCCTTGCCGCCCATGGCCGCCAGTTGTGACCGGTCGTTGCCGACATTGGTCACCTCGTGTGCGACGATCAGATGGTGCTCGGCGTCGACGGCGATCTGAACATTGTAGCCGACAATGCCCGTGCCCTTGCCGCTCGTCGCCATCGACCGGGCGTCGGGATCGGTCAGGGAAACCTGCTTGTCGGGCGCTTCCTCGACCTGCCTTTCCATCGCCTTCAGGGATTGCATCTGCCGCCGCAGGCCTTCGATCTTCTCCTTGATGCGGGTTGTCTTTGCCTCGGACACGTCGTCGTGCTGCCGGTCGGCGTGGTCCAACGCGGCCAGGTAGCGCGCGATGCTGGCCTCCACCTGCTCGATGCGCTTGGCGACCTTGGCCACCGTGAAGTTCCTGTCGCGGTTGTTGACGGCCTTGAACTTGCTCCCGTCGACCGCCGCGACAGACCGGGTGAACAGGTTGAGTTGGCGACACAGCATGACGAAATGTGTGCAGGCCGCGCGGATCGCCGGCCCATTGTCGCGGCGAAAGTCGGCGATCGTCTTGAAGTCAGGCATCAAGCGGCCGGTCAGCCACATCAACTCGATGTTGCGCTGGGTCTCCCGTTCGAGCCGTCGGCTAGATTGGATGCGATTGAGATAGCCGTAAAGATAGATCTTCAGCAGCGTTGCTGGATGATAAGCCGGCCGTCCCGTCGCTTCCGGCGCAATACCGGCAAAGCCCATCGCCGCCAAGTCAAGTTCGTCAATGAAAACATCGATGACGCGGACCGGATTATCGTCCGTCACGTAATCTTCCAAACTGTCAGGGAGCAGTGTCGCTTGCCGCCGGTCTTCGCTCTCAATGAAACGCTTCATTCCGCCCCCTCAGCGGAATCATTTTAACAGATCAATGCGTTTCCACACAGGCTGGACCCCATGCGGTCGTCCCCCCCCCCCCGGCCTTGGCCAAGCTGCAAAATTAGCAATAAGTTCCGCACCGGAATTTTGCGCACAAGAATGCCCCGGTTTTTCAGCGGCTTGTATTCGGAGCGAAATTTTTGATATTCGTGACAAGGCTGCAATGTCGTAACCGGTGTTTTCAGGCCACGTCTTTGAGCGCGGCGGGTGGTGAGTAGGCCCAGGGGAGAAGCGCGTCGATCGTGCTGTGGAGATGGCCGTTGACGATTTTCGTAAGGGCGTCCGCGAGGTAGGCCTGCGGATCGACACCGGAGAGTTTGCAGGTTTCCACGAGCGAAGCGATGATCGCCCAATGCTCGCCGCCGCCGTCGGAGCCGGCGAAGAGCGCGTTTTTTCGGTTCAGCGCGATCGGGCGGATCGAGCGCTCGACGATGTTGGAGTCGATCTCGATGCGCCCGTCGTCGACGAAGCGGGTCAGCCCCTCCCAGCGCGACAATGCATAGCGGATCGCTTCGGCGAGCTTGGTCTTCTGGCTGATCAGCGCAAGTTTTTCGCGCAGCCAAGGTCCGAAGGCGTCGAGGATCGGACGAGACTTTTCATGTCGAGCGTCACGACGCTCTTCGGCGCCGCGGCCGCGGATGTCTTTTTCGATCGCGTAAAGGGCGGCGATGCGTTCGAGCGCTTCGCTGGCGATTGGCGCGGGGCCGGCGACGGCGAGTTCGTAAAATCTGCGACGGACATGCGCCCAACAGAAGGCGAGGTCGACGCCACCCTTGTCCGCGAGCACGCGGTATCCGGCATATCCATCGACTTGCAGCACGCCCGTGAAGCCCGCGAGATGTGCGATCGGCTGTTCCGCCTTGCGGTTGGGCGCATAGACATAGGCGACCGCCGGCGGATCGGACCCGCCCCACGGCGGATCGTCCCGCGCATAGGCCCAGAGTTGACCAGTCTTGGCGCGTCCACGGCCCGGATCGAGCACCGGCGCCGTCGTCTCGTCGGCGAAGATTTTGGTCGAGGAGCGGATGTGCTCCAAGAGGCGCTCATGCACGGGCCGCAGATGCCAGGCGGCGCGGCCGACCCAGTCGGCGAGCGTCGAGCGATCGAGCGCGATTCCCTGCCGGGCGTAAATCTGCGCTTGGCGATAGAGCGGCAAGTGATCCGCGTATTTGGAGACGAGGATTTGCGCGACCGTCTCCTCGGTCGGCAAGCCGCCTTCGATCAGCCGCGCCGGCGCGGGAGCTTGCACGACCGCGCCCTCACAGGCGCGGCAAGCGTATTTGGGTCGGCGCGTCACGAGAACGCGGAACCGCGCCGGCACGATGTCGAGCCTCTCGCTCACATCCTCGCCGATCCTGTGAAACTGGCCCTTGCAGCAGGGACAGGCCTTGTCGCCGATGTCGACGATCGTTTCGATCCGTGGCAGATGCGCCGGCAGCGCGCCACGGTTCGTCCGGCGCTTCCTTGCCGCCTTCTCGCGTTCGGGCGCGGATTTGGCTTCCATCTCCGCCGCCGCGCCGGCCTCGGTCTGCTCGACCTCTTCGAGGGCGAGCAGCATCTGATCCTCGGGGAGCGTTTCGGCGCGACGCCCGAAACGATGACGCTGCAACTCTTTGATGATCTGCACGAGCCGCTCGTTGCGAACGCGCTCGGCGATCAGCATCGCCTTTAGTTCATTTGGATCGTCGGGAAGCGCCTCGGTCGCCTTCGTCATGAACGAAGAAGACCATATTTTCCGCCGGTTTTCGACGAACTTCGACGCCCTGATTCAATGTGTCGCAGCTCATCCTGGCAAAGCCGGCGCCGGCGTCTCCTTCGCCGCGCGGACGCGCCGCCAATCCAGCCCCTCGAGCAGCGCCGAGAGTTGCGCCGCCGACAGGCGCATGACGCCATCCTCGATCCTCGGCCAGCGAAACTCCCCGTCTTCGAGCCGCTTCGAGAACAGGCATACGCCCGTGCCGTCCCAGAAAATCAGCTTGATACGGTCGGCGCGCTTGGCGCGAAAAACGTAGATCGCGCCGCTGAATGGATCGGACTGCATCGTCTCGCGCACCACCGCCGCCAGACCCTCCGCGCCCTTGCGGAAGTCCACGGGCTTTGTCGCCACCATCACGCGGACCGCACCCGTCGGCCCGATCATTTGGCGGCCTTCAGTGCCCGGATCACCGCGGCGATAGTCTTCGCCTGCGCGCCATGTCCGACCCGAACCGTCACGCCGTCGACTTCGAGTTCGATCACCGGCGCTGGATCGTCCGGCGGACGCCCGCCTCTCCGCCTGCGCTTCTTGGGCGGGGCGTCAGTCGGAGCCTCCATGACCGCGGGAACGAACAGCGGCGGCGCGGATGCTTCCTCGTCGACCGGCGGCTCTTTGCGCGCCTGACGTCGCCAAGTGAACAGTTGCTGCGGCGTCAAACCATGCCGCCGCGCCACTTCGCACACGCTCGCGCCTTCCGCGCAACTTTCCGCGACAATGGCCGCCTTCCGATCCGCGCTCCACGTTCTCCGACGGCCCGCGCCCGTAAAGACCTCGATCCGCCGCGTCGGAGCCACATCAAGCTCCGACATGTGTTTATGCTCTGAAATCGAAATGTGTCGGAGCCCCTTGTCGCTCCAATTATCGTTGCCGATGCTCAAACAAAATAGGCGGGGGCAAAACACCGGTTACGCAATGTCGGCTGTGTGAGGTAATGCGAGCGAGCCGAACGGCAAAGGCGAACGTCCGCCCGGGATCCTTGTCGGGCACATTCCAGGGCCTTAGCGCTGAACTGGCGAACCCTAGAGTGGCGTCACATTGCGATTCCTCTTGCAACCAGAGCGAACCGGGCGGCATTTATAGCGTATGAATGCTCTATCAAATTGGCCCCGTAATCGGCTTTTGCTGGCCCTGCCATCCTCCAATCTCAAGCGGCTCATGCCGGAGATTGAACACATTCACTGCCAACGCGGGCAGGTTCTAATGGACGCTGA
>PLZT01000269.1 GCA_003152255.1 Methylocystaceae bacterium
GCTCGCGGGATCGCGTCCGCTCGCCATGCTCTTTTTGGGCCTCGCGGCGCTGTTTCATCCCATCATGGCGCTGGCTGGCGCCGGCGCTGTTTACGTTTATTTGTGTCTCGAAGATCGCCGCTGGATTTATCTTGGACTGGCCGGCGCTGCTTTAGTCCTGGTCGCGGCGCTGCTCGGCGTGCCGCTGTTTTCGCGCCTGTTGGAGCGGTTCGATTGGAACTGGCTGATCGTCCTGCGCCTGCGCGCGTCCTTTCTGTTTCCGCTGCTGTGGCGAGAGCCCGCCTGGACCACGCTCGCCGTCCACGTGGTGACGCTGGCCTTCGCCGCGACAGCCGCGACGGCCCCGATCAGGCGCTTGTTTTGGTCGGTGATCGCCGCGAGCCTCGGCGGGCTGCTGCTCACGGTGGTTTTCGGCGATATTTATCCGCTCGTGCTGATCGTTCAGGCGCAGCCGTGGCGAGCGATCTGGCTGTTGACGCTGTTCGGAACCATCGGCGTGTGTTTTTGCGTGGCGCGCCTTTGGGCGGAGGGCGGCGCGAGCCACGCGTCGCTCGCTCTGTTCGTGATCGCCTGGATCGGCGCCGAATCGAAGGAGAGCGCGCTGCTTTGCCTCGCGGCCATTGGGCTCCACGCCCTCCGCGCGAGCCTATCCCCGCAAGTCGCGAGGCTGCTGACCCTTTGCTGCGTCACGATCGCCGCGCTGACCGCGGCGGGCGAAATGGGCGCGCATGTCTACACGACCGTCACCGCCTGGAAGGACTCGCAAGCCGGCTTTTTCGATCTCATCGCGGCGTCGACGACGACCGTCATGCTGCGCACGCCCGTGATCGCTCTGGCCCTGGCTTGGGCGTTGTCCGATTATCGCGTCCCGCGCCCGGCGCTGTTTGGCGCGGCGGCCGGTTTGGCCGCTCTCGCTTTGGCGACATGGAACGGCGGTTCGCAGTTCAATCGGGCGCTCGCGACGAACCAGCATCCGCCGGAGCTGGAGCGCATGGTCGCGTCGCGTCCGGGCGAGGTGTTGTGGGTTGGCGAGAGCCAGGCGCCCTGGGTCTGGCTGGGACGCCCCAATTGGGTCTCCTATCTGCATGGCGCCGGCAATGTGTTTTCGCGTCCGCTCACGATGATCTGGCGGGATCGCATACTCGCGCTGCTGGATGTCGGTTGGATCGAGCCGACCGTGTTCACACGGTGGATGTCGAACGACTCCCCGGAAAAACCGCTGCCGGACTTCACCCGCGAGAAAATCGCCAAGATTTGCGCGCGCTCGGACGCGCCGGCGTGGATTCTCGGCGGCGTCGAGTCGCCGGACGCGCTGCCGGCGGACGTTGTGGCCCAAATCTGGCGCGCTCCCGCCAAAAATGTCGAGGAGACCGTGGACGGCCACAAGGTCTCGCGCGAGGTTCGCGATGTCGCGGTGATCGACTGCTCGCTTTATGGGGCGCGATAGGCGCGAGCGTTACGTCGGCTCTACAAAACTCTCCATCACCATCTTGCGACCGGCCTTGTCGAAATCGACCGTGAGCTTGGAGCCGTCGGAGCTCGTCACCGTGCCGGGTCCGAATTTGAGGTGCAGCACGCGCGCGCCCGGCGAAAAGCGCGACGTGGAAGTCGATTTCGCGAGCACTTGCCCCTCGATGATGGGCGCTTGTCTGGCGCGGGCCGGCCCGCCGCGCGGCGCCCACTCCTTTTGCGCGCTTTGGGCGCGCTTCCAGCCGGGCGTCGTATAGCTGGAGCCATAGCTGTCGAGATTGGCGAAGCGCGAGACGCCGTAAGCGCCATATTGCGAGGCGCCCTTCGACTCGACGACCTCGACATGCGCCGCCGGCAGATTGTCGATGAAGCGCGACGGGCTCGTCGTCTGCCACAGACCGTGAATGCGCCTGTTGGTCGCGAAGAAAATCCTGGCCCGCCGCTTTGCGCGGGTTATGCCGACGTAGGCGAGGCGGCGCTCTTCCTCGAGGCCCGCGCGGCCGTTGTCGTCGAGCGAGCGTTGATGCGGAAACAGCCCTTCCTCCCAACCCGGGAGAAACACCGTTTCGAACTCCAGCCCCTTGGCGCCATGCAGCGTCATGATCGACACGCGCCGCGCGCCGGCCGCCTCGTCCGTCTCCATCACCAGCGACACATGCTCGAGAAATCCGGCGAGATCCGGAAACTGCTCCATCGCGCGCACGAGTTCCTTGAGGTTTTCGAGCCGCCCGGCCGCTTCCGGCGTTTTGTCCTGCCGCCACATTTCGGTATAGCCAGATTCGTCGAGCACGAGCTCCGCGAGTTCGTGATGCGGCTTGGCGTCGATCAGCACCCGCCAGCGCTCGAAATCGCCGAGCAACGCACGCAAGGTCGCGCGCGGCTTCGCCCTGATCTCCTCGCTCTCGACGAGGATTCGCGCCGCCTGCATGAGCGGGATGTTTTCGCGCCGCGCGAATTCATGCAGCATTTGCAGCGTGGCGTCGCCGAGGCCGCGCTTTGGCGTGTTGACGATGCGCTCGAAGGCGAGATCGTCGGCCGGCTGCGCGACGCAGCGCAGATAGGCCAGGGCGTCGCGGATTTCGGCTCGCTCATAGAAGCGCGGGCCGCCGATGACGCGATAGGGCAGGCCGAGCGTAATGAAACGCTCCTCGAATTCGCGCATCTGGAACGACGCGCGCACGAGAATGGCGATCTCTTCGAGATCGTGCGCGCGCCGCTGCAATTGCTCTATCGCCTCGCCGATCGCCCGCGCTTCCTCCTCGCTGTCCCAAACGCCGGTCACGCTGGGCTTTTCGCCCTCGTCGCCGTCGGTGAACAGCGTCTTGCCGAGCCGGCCTTCGTTGTGGGCGATCAGATGCGAGGCGGCGGCGAGAATGTGGCCGGTGGAGCGATAATTGCGCTCGAGCCGCACGGTTTTGGCGCCGGGAAAGTCCTTCTCGAAGCGCAGGATGTTTTCGACCTCGGCGCCGCGCCANNTGCGCGATCAGCCGCAGCCACAGATATTGCGCGGTGTTGGTGTCCTGATATTCGTCGACCAGAATATATTTGAAGCGCCGCTGATAATCGGCGAGCACGTCCGGGTTGTCGCGAAACAGCCGCAGCGCTTCCAGCAACAGATCGCCGAAATCGACGGCGTTGAGGATTTTCAGACGCTCCTGATAGAGCGCGTAAAGCGCCGCGCCCTTGCCGTCGGCGAAATCATGCGCTTCGCCCGCCGGGACTTGCGCGGGCGTCAGGCCGCGGTTCTTCCAGCCGTCGATTCTATGCGCCAGCGCGCGCGCTGGCCAGCGCTTGTCGTCAATGTTCTCGGCCTTCAAGACTTGTTTGAGCAGACGGATTTGATCGTCCGTGTCGAGAATGGTGAAATTGGATTTGAGCCCGACCAGTTCGGCGTGGCGGCGTAGGATTTTCGCGCTGATCGCGTGAAAGGTGCCGAGCCATTGCATCGCCTCCGCGCCCTGGCCGACCAGCGTCTCGACGCGCTCGCGCATCTCGCGCGACGCCTTGTTGGTGAAGGTGACGGCGAGAATTTCCCACGCCCGCGCGAGGCCGAGGCTCAATATATGGGCGATGCGGGTGGTGAGCACGCGCGTCTTGCCGGTGCCCGCGCCGGCCAGCACCAGCACGGGCCCCTCAAGCGTCTCGACGGCGGCGCGCTGCTCGGGATTGAGCACGTCGAGATAGCGCGTCCCCCGCGCCAGCGCGCTGGCCTGGGCGGCGAGACCGCCGGGGGCAGGGTGGTAATCGTCTTCGGGCAGGTGCGGCGGCAACGAGCGGGCTCCAGGTGATTCCGCGTGAGTATACAGGAGAACGGATCGCGAATCACATTTTGGGGGAGGGCGCCTCCGCGCCGCCCGCGAACCGCTCCAGCGCATACACCCGCAGCGCCGAGGAAAGATTCGCCGCGCCGCGCTCCGCGTCCACTCTTGCGACGAGCGCCGCCAGCGAGCAGCCGTCCGTCGCCGCGATGCGCTTCAGCGCGTCCCAGAAGGCCGCTTCCAGCGAGACGCTGGTGCGATGGCCGGCGATGACGAGCGAGTGCTTTTTGACGCCGGCCAGCGCGGTCATGCGTTATTAGTCTTCCGACGGGGCGTCGCCGTGCTCCAGCCGATGCGCGTCGAGACGGGCGCGCTCCTGCCTGGCCTCGGCCTCGCTCAACTCGCGTTCGATCTTCAGGCGGCCAAAGGCGATGCGATTGGCGTCCGCCTTTTCCTCGCGGACGCGCTTGTCGCGGTCCTTGCGCGCGCGGCGGAGATTGATCACCTCGCCCATCGCGCCAGTTCCTCAGGTCTTTTTGCGGAAGGCGTCGATCGAGACGATCTTGTCGCCGGCGTCCTTCACCGGCTCCGGCGGCGGTTCGGGCGGCGCGCTTTCAACTTTCGCCGGAGCAGGCGGCGGCGCGGGCTCGGCAGCCGGCTCCGGGCGCACGAGGCTCGGGCCGGGGCGCCTGACCGGCGGCGCCTCCACCTCGTCGCGGTCGTCCTCGATGTTGAATTTGAGCCCGAACTCCACCGACGGATCGGAGAACATCGTCACCGACTCGTAAGGGACATACAGCGATTCCGGCACCGAGCGGAATGACAGCGTAACGGCGAAACCCAGATCGTCCACCAGCAAACCGGAATATTGATGCTGCAGGATGATCGTCATTTCCTGCGGCCATTGTTCCGCAAGCCGGCGTGAGATTTTGACGCCGGGCGCGTCGGTGCGGAAGGTGATCGTGAAATGATGTTCTCCGGGCAATTCGCCCAGCGCGGCGACTTCCCCCAAGACTTTGCGCACGACGCCGCGCATGGCGTCCTGTACGAGCAGATCGTATCGAATGAGCTGATTGTTCATGTCGTTGCGTATAACTTCCAGCCGGACCACGTCACCATAAAGCCGGCGTCCGCCGGAATGAAAGTGGAGGCTTCTGTTGCCAGGCGCCTCCGGACCCCGCCTAGAAGTGCAAACCCCTAGGACTTTGATCCCAGTACGGGCGCCGCATTACGCGGCGACAGCCACCGGAGCATAGTTGTCATTGGCAACTATAAGTTTTGACCCGATAACGGCGGTATCATGCCGAGCGAAAAATCTTCCTTTACGCCCTCGTCAATCCTATTTCGCCCCCGCCCCAAGCCGCGCGTCGTCCTGAGAAACTCGGCCTCGGGTGGAGGCGCCGGGTACCGCCCCCGGGTCCGATAGGTTTATTACGAAGTTCGTTTATCGCCATAGCCGCCGCAAGCGCCGGCAAATTCAATATACGCGCTCCCACTACATTCCGAAAGGGCCGTCGACGGGCGTCGACATAAAAACTGCAAGGAAGCGAATTACAGCCTTACCGGTTGCGCGCCGCGTCATGGAGCCGTTTTCTGCTTCGAACAGACGGGCGCCGTTTGAACGCAGGCGGCGCCGACGGTGGAGCAGGCGACGCTCCCGTCCGCCTGCTTCTTGTCCCCCTGCTTCTTGCAGATCGTGCAGCCGTCGGTCCATTCGAGACAGTTCGGCTTGTCGTCGGCGAAAGCGCCTATCGCCTTTGGCGCGACCGGCTGCGGCGGAATGTCCGCGCTGACCGGCGAGATGGCGGCGCAAAGCGATAGCATGAGCATTATGGCGCGAAACTTCATGATTGCCCGACTTTCTCGTTCTTTTAAGCGAAGCCGGCGGCCTCCAGCGCGAGATGCGCCCTGTTCTGCAATCCGGCGTCGTCGCCCGCGACGAGCCGCGCGGCGTTGTCGGCCAGCGCGTCGCACAGGGCCTCGACCCAGGGGTGCTCCGCCTTGGCGAAATCCGACAGAACATAGGCGTGAACCAGCGCCTTGTCGCCGGGATGGCCGATGCCCAAGCGAATTCGTTTATAGCCCGCGCCCATATGCGCTGATATCGAGCGCAGCCCGTTATGGCCGGCGTCTCCGCCGCCGATCTTGATGCGCAATTTGGCGGGCGCGAGATCGAGCTCGTCGTGGAAGACGATGATTTCGTTCAAGCCGATCTTGTGAAAACGCGCGGCTTCGCCGACCGAGCGGCCGGATTCGTTCATGTAGGTTTGCGGCTGGAGCAACAGGACGCGCTCGCCGCCGATCGCCCCTTCGCGCAAAAGGCCCTGAAATTTGGCGCGCGGCGGGGAAAAGCCGTGCTTTCGGGCGATGGCCTCGATGGCCATGAAGCCGATGTTGTGACGGTTCTTGGCGTATTCCCGGCCAGGATTGCCAAGTCCGACAAAGAGCAGCATCGCCGACGACTCCGTGCGGCCCAAATGAAAATCGCGCCTCTCCGGCGCGAGGTTACGCGGCGAAAAGGAGGCCCTCTCCCGCGTGAGGCAGGAGAGGGGCGTTTACCATTACTTCTTGCCGGCGGGAGCCTTGGCGGCCGGAGCAGCCTTGGCCGCGGGGGCCGCCTTGCCGGCCGCGCCCTTGCCAGCGGCTGCCGGAGCCGCGCCCGCCGCGGGCTCTTCCGCCGCGACGAGCGGCGGCGTGATGCTGGCGACGGTGAAGTTCTTGTCCGGATTGGTCGGCTTGCTGCCCTGCGGCAACGGGATCGCCGAAATATGCAGCGAATCGTTGAAGTCCAGCCCGGTCAGGTCGGCAGTGATCGCCTCCGGAATATCGTCGGCGGGCACCCAAAGCTCGATCGAGTGATAGACGACGTTGAGCGCGCCGCCGCGCTTGATGCCGGGCGCCGCTTCGTGATTGATGAAGTGCACGGGCACTTCGAGGCGCAGGCGCGAGCCGGGCTTCAAGCGCAGGAAGTCGACGTGGATCGGATGGTCCTTGACGACGTCGAGCTGATAGTCGCGCGGAATGGCGCGCTCGGTCTTGCCGTCGACTTCGAGTTCGAAGATCGTCGTCAGGAAGTGCCCCGCGAAGATGAGCTTGGTCACGGTTCTGGTGTCGAGCGAGAGCGGCGTCGGCGCCTCTCCACCGCCATA
>PLZT01000633.1 GCA_003152255.1 Methylocystaceae bacterium
TCCGGCGCTGAAATAAATGCGATTTGTGATCAGGCGTTGTCCTATCAGCAAGGCTCGCCCGAAGGCGAGATGCCGGCGCTTTATCTTTATATCAATCCTGGCGCGCTCGTTGGCCGCGCATTCGCACGCGCCGGTGGATCGGCGGCGCCGACAGGGATGCTGACGCTTCAAGCCGCCGCCACAGGGCGTGGAACGGCGACATCCAACGTCTCGGGCAAAGTTCCGCTCGCCGGGAGAAGTTTCGGACAGGCGGACGGAAGCGGTAGCACGGCGCCGAAGTTGGCGCTCGCCCTCAAGGCGGCGGGATTTGCTCGCGCCGGCGCATCATCCGCATTGTCGGGTATCGCGGCGCTATCGGCGAAGGCGACTGGCCATGCGCAAGCGACATCGGTTGGAACATTCATCGCGGCGCTGCGCGCCCTCGGAATGGCCAAAGCGACCGGACAGTCAGCGATCACCGGCAAGGTTTCGTTGCTGGCACGCGGGATGGGCGGCGCGCGCGGTATTGCGGGGACATCTGGTCGGGTGTCGCTCGCTGGCGCGTTGCGCGGCATCGGATCGGGGAGAGCAGGCGCGACGTTCCACGCGGCGCTTTCCGCTTTCACTAGAGCGATGGCGAGAGGCTCGGCTTCGCCCTCGGGGCGTCTCGCGCTGACCGGACGCGCCATCGGCGCCGCATTCTCCAGTGCCGCGATAAGCGTATTCTCGCCGCTAATCTCGCTGTCTGGCGCGGCGCGCGGAATGGCGCGAGGCTGGGCTGTCCTCAAGGTCGTCAAGTCGCCGCAAGTCATCGACCAGCAAGCAGTGACCCCGCCGCAAGTCATCGACCAGCAAGCCGAGGACTAAAAATGGCATTCCAGAATTGTCCCGTGACGGTCAGCCAAGGCGGTGTGTTCTCGCTGTATTTCCCGCTGCTCAACACGGATGGGACGCCAACGGCATACAGCACGCCCGTGGGTTATTTCTCGCTTGCCATCACCCCCTATCCGATAGAGGGCGCGTCGCCGGCCTTGTCGAAGGATTCGGCGTTGGTCGGCGGCGTGCGGATATTCCAGACCACGATAAATTCGATCAGCACATGGGTCGCCTATGTGGATTTCGTCGCGTCGGACACTGAGGGCCAAACGCCCGGCGGTCACTATTATGAATTGATGGTCGTCGATGGGAGCAATGAGGCGTTCGTCGCGACGGGCCAAGTGGTGATCGCGGCGACGATCACGCGACCATGAACAAGCGCTCCCCGCTATCCTTCCGCGTGCGTTTCGCTTGGGCGGTGTTCGCCGTCATGGCTCGCGCTGTGTGGGGGAAGCGGGCGAGGCGGTTGTAATGCGGCGTCGATCATTTCAAAAATCCATTCTTCCGCAGCCATTCGACGACTATTTTCTCAACGAGAGATGCAACAGATCGCGAGTCATGCACCGCTGCTTTTTCGAGAGCGGCTTTGACAGATGGATAAAACCTCAAGCCAAGTGGCGAGGTTCGCTTTTCTGGTTCTTTTGGTGATTTGTTAGCCATTGTTAGTTTACACGCCCTCCCTTCCATGATACTAGCTTTGTTAGCAAATGCAAGCCGTCTCGCCAAGCCAACGGTCGGCCAAAGCTGAAAGGCTTCTCTCATGAAATCAACCGAACTGCGAGTCGTGAGTTTCCACGGTGACGAGATTGTCACCTTCGAGGCGGACGGTGCGCGCTATGTCGCCATGCGCCGGATCGTCGAGAATATGGGGCTGGCGTGGGCAAGCCAAAGCGTAAAGCTAGAAGATCAAAAGGAGAAATTCAACTGTTACGATATCGTAACGGTTGGGGCGGACGGCAAAGAACGCGAAATGCTCGCGATGCCAGTTGAAAAACTCCCTCTTTGGCTCGCCTCGATCAATCCGAACAAGATCAAGAGCCCGACCGTCCGCGCCAAGATCGAGTGCTATCAGGCTGAGTCCGCCATCGCCTTGTATGACTATTGGACCAAGGGCGTCGCCATACGCGGAGATTCCGAAGGCATTATGACCGGCATCGATCCGGCTGCGGCGAAGGTCATCGGCGGCATCGTCAAGAGCGTGGTGCATTTGCAGCTTTCGACAATACTTCCTGGCATGGTTGCCGACGCCATCGCTCACGATCCACGCCGCTCCGTCCTCAATTATGTCTCCGTCAGAGAGATTTTGAATGAGGCCAAGGCCGAGTCGAAGGGGCGCAAAAAATTGAATGGTCGCGTCGGGCGTGCGCTGTGCAAAATGGCAGCAAAATCCACAACTGAAGCGCGCCTAGAATGCCCGCATACTGAAGTGTGGCTCTATCCACGCGCGCTCGCCGACAGATTCATGCGCGAAGAAGGAGCCGCGATGGTCAAGGCGCACAATGCTGCTGTGCGCGGCCAGGGATTGCTTAAGCTAGTTACTTTGACGGGGACGGCCGTATTCCCGTGAGTCAACGTCAGGTTAACGCCCCCCAACGCCTCGAAGGAGATCGTCATGCACCTGATCTTCGTGGACTACGCTCCATTCGCCTACTGCTACGCGGTTCTCGCGGCGCTGCTGCTGCGCGAGCGCTTCATCCGCGATCTGGAGGCGCTTTGAAATGATGTCACCTGATCAATGGCGAGCACTCAGCATGATCATCAACATCGGCGGTGTGCTGGTAGCGGCTATTTTCGTCTCGAACATATTCCGCGAACAGTGGCCATCGATTTCTAAAGCGTTCGGCTACTGACGCGCGCATGGCTCTCCCGGCGAACGAACCCGAACTAAAGATCGTGGTGGAATTCGCGGTGAGCAGATGGTTGCTTCAACATCACTTTGGCCAAATCCAGATGCAAGCACTATTCCTCGGAATCCGCCTCTTGAGAAGCGACTATCTTAGGATCGTGCGGGCATACGCCGATAAGCGCGATGTGAATGAGCCATGCTCCAGCGATTTTGATTTGCGGGAGTGGATGTGATCGGGACAAGCCGCGCGGACCATGCGTCCGTTATCAACGCCATGGCGCTGGCGAAGGAGAACAAGATGGCCTCGTTCTATTCCGACGTGCTGGTGAAATCGCCGGCCTTTAATTCGATCGAAACGCAAAAATCGGCCGATCTCCTGGAGCCCGGCACGCGGGCGGCCGTGGCGGCGTTGATCCCCGATGCGGCGGCGCACGGCCATCATCTGATCGTGCTCGAAACCTACCGTTCCTCGCGCCGTCAGTTGCAGCTCTTCAACCAACACTTTACCGAGCTTCGGAACGTCGGTTGCCACGGCTACGGAGTCGCCTGCGACCTCGGCATCGCCGGTCCGAATGGCGCCGTGAACTGGAAGGCAGATTACACGCTGCTCCGCGCGCTCGCCAAAAAGCACGGGTTGATCTGGGGCGGCGATTGGGGAACGCCGAAGTGCCAGCATTCATTCCGCGACATGGACCATGTGCAGCGCATTCCGGTGTTTCGCCAGAACGAAATGTTCGCAGGCAACTGGTATCCGGCGACGAACTACGATCCTTATCAGGACATGCAAGAGCACGGCATCGCCGGCATGGGAGTTGAAGTCTGATGTCCATCACCCAAACGCAATACTATGCCAATGCGCGCGAGATCCACGCATTCTGGCTTTCCGAAAAGCAGACGCCGATCTTCGCCGCTGCCATGCTCGCGCAGGCCGATGCTGAAAGCTCTCTGTCGCCGAACGCAATTGGCGACAATGGATCGGCTTGGGGTCTTTATCAGCTCCACATGGACCGCATCGTTTTGATCCGCGATGGCGACGCCGAAAGGAAATTACCTGGTTGCGGGATCGACGTATCGAAGCTCCCTCCGCTTGTGAAGCAGCTTGAGGCGGTGTGGTTCGAACTCCAGCACTCGGAATCGCACGCGCTCAAAATGATCCAGGCGGCCGCGACCTCCTACGACGCGGGATATGCAGCCTGCAAGTTTTACGAGCGCGCCGGCGCTCCCGGCCAGAACGTGAAACGCGGCAATCGCGCGGTGTTCTGGGCGAGTTACTTCATGCAAAAAGCCGGGGTCGCCTAATGCGCAAGGACATCGCCGGCTTCACAGCAGACGAAGATCATCTCCCCGCGTTCGTCTCCATTGAAGACCTCGGGGATACCGTCATTGCAACCATGCGCGGGAAGCGAGTTCGCAACGACCTCAAGGGCCGCGATGATCCGGGGCCGATGGCCGAGGTCATCATGACGCACGAGGCGTGGGCCAAGGTCGTCGCAGCCGCGGCGGCATATAAGCGCGGAGGTTCGGCATGAGCATCGTTGAAGACTACTGGGCTGCGCTCGGATCGGAAGAGCCGGATGAACTCGTCGAATCCGAGAATGTGACATACGAACTACCGCCGCTCGACGATGAACAGACACTATATTGGGGAGCGTGATATGCGCCGACCATCGCCAATAGAACTCGCGATTCTCTTTTGGGGCGTCGCCATTATCGCCGGCGCGCTTGTCGGGCTCGCTCACACCGCGTTGACGCCTTAACGTCTTCCCCGTCCTAAAGGACGGGGATTTCTCCAACGAGAGGCGAACGTTCTCGCCCGACACGTAGAATATTCAGAGCCGCATTCACGTCGCGATCATGCGACGCGCCACAGTCGGAACAAGTCCAGTGTCTTATTCCAAGCGCGCCCATACCTTTCGGACTACTGACGGGAATGCTCCCGCAGCACGAGCACGTTTGGGAAGTCCATCGTTCGTCAGCTTCGATGTAGCGAGCGTTGTGCCTTCTGGCCTTATACGCAAGCTGGCTACGGAATGTCGTCCAGCCCGCATCGAGCACGGATTTAGCCATCCGTGTCTTGGCGAGCTTCGCCGCATTCACATTGCCGACGACGATCAATTCGTTTTCGCGAACAAGCCTTGTGGATTGCTCGTGAAGGTGGTGACGCCGCGCGTTGGCGATCTTGGCGTGGATTGCCTTGACGCGGGCGTGATTATTGGCGCGCTGCGCAACGGCAAGCTGCGCTTCGTAAAGTCGATAGTGCTGCAAGGCGGGTATCGTATCGCCGTCGCTGCATGTCGCGAACGTCTTCAACCCGAGGTCTATTCCAATCTGACCGTTGCCGGTCGGAAGATTGTCTTCGACCTCGCATTGGAAAGCGACATACCAGCGCCCGCGCGCGTCTTGCGTGAAGCAGCCGCTCTTTACGGGACCGCCGATTTCGCGCGAGCGCCAGAAGTGGAAAGCCTGCTTCATATAGGTGACGCGCGAACCGTCGATCTGCACGGCGCGGTTGATAAACGGCACCCATCCAAGCGCTCGTTTCGCCCCGCCGCTGGCGCGGAAACGCGGACAGCGCTTGTGTTTGTCGCGCGGAACCACGAATTGCCGGCAGATGGTCTGAACGGTGTCGGAGTGCAGGCCAAGCTCGCGACCCGCTCCGGTGCAGAGCTTGATAAGGTCGAAAGCGCTTGGCCAGCGTCCGACGCGCCCCGCTTTCCAGCGGCTTTCAGCCTCACGCTGGATTTGGCAGCAATAGTTCCAAACCTGATTGCAAGCCCACGCGTGACGGTTCAGGCGTTTCCTGACCGTGGCGTCCTTGACGCGATATTTGAACGTGAGCATCATGTTCCCTACATATTGGTCTGTAGGGGAGCTTTCAAGTGGATAAGTCAGAATATCGCAGGGAACGGCACTCGGTCACGAAATTGGTCTGCCATATGGTGTTTGTCACCAAATATCGCCGCAGGCTCTTTGACGACGCGGCGATTGAATGGCTCCAAGCTCACTTCGCCAAGGTCTGTGAGACGATGGATTGCGTCCTTGTCGCCTGCGACGGCGAGGCCGACCACGTCCATTTGCTGGTCGAATACCCGCCAAAATACTCGGTCTCGGTTTTGGTCAACGCTCTCAAAGGCACATCGTCGCGCCTACTTCGAAAGGCCCGCCGCGACATCGCCAACCGATATTGGAAGGGCGTGCTTTGGTCGCCTTCCTACTTCGCCGCGAGTGCTGGCGGCGCTCCGCTTGAGAGGGTCAAGCAATACGTCGAAGCTCAAAGAGCCGAGACAGACTAGGGAGCGCGCTTTCCTCCCCGCCGTAAACGGCAGGGTTTCCAGCGCGCACACACGATGAGAAGCACCCTCCTCGCCGTCACCGCGATTGCCGCCTTCTTCGCCGCGGTATTCATAGCCCACGCGCACGAATCCGATTGCAGCTCCGCGACCCAACGCGATGCAATGGCGGAATATGACACCATCGCAGGGATGGTGGGGATACCCGCTGGCGCTCCGATCTACACGCTGGAAAGACGCCAATACATCGCGGCCGTGTGCTTGCACGAAGAGCTTAGGAGCCGATGATGTGGCGCTATATCGATCCGGTCGGCCTTGCGCTGTTCGTGATCCTCATCCTCGCGATCACGCTTTCGTCATGCGCTGCTCCCATTCCGCTCGGCAACTGCGAGCGCGGGCGCGTCGTCTGCGTCCAGTAATTCGAGCGTCCTGCGGCTAAGTCGCAGGGAGAGGTGCCTCGCCGCAATCATCGCTGATGACCGGCACGCTTGAACCCGTCGCCGCGCGGATCGCGGTAAAATGGAGACACCCAATGGACCAGCAAGTCGAGGCGCTAATCCAAGTGGCGCAGCAGGAAATAGTCGCTCTCACCCAGCGCGTCGCTACTCTCGAACAGACCGTCGAGCACATGCGCGACATGATGGGACATATGGCGGACCATGCCGGATTTTCGCACCCGGACTTCGATAGAGGAGAACACTAACATGCGCGCCATCATCAGCTAAGAGGTGTTTCGGCAAATTTGCGCGATGCGCATAATGAACCCTTGCGGGAGGTCCGGGGTGGCCCGCAAGGTGTCTCCAGCGCCCCGGATCAACTGGAGAAAATGAAATGACTACTCTTCCTAACATGACTAGCTTAATCGGGACGCTTGGAAGCGTGTTCGGCAATACCGCGTCAACCACGGCGTCTGGCTTCGCGGCAACCGTCCTTCAGCAAATGGCTGTTGGTGGCCTTGCCGCCGCTGGCCTCGCCGCCCTCCAGCACCCCGATGTTAAAGCGGCGCTGTTGCCGTTCGACCCGCTGGGCCTCGCTAGCAAGCCGCTTGTTCCGGCACCCGTGGCCGCTCCGGTGGCTCCGGCTCCGGTGGCTCCGGCTCCGGTGGCTATGGTTGGCCCGAAGACCCTCACGGCGGCTAACGTTTTGGCGCTTGGCTGGACTATCGCGCAAGCCGAGGCCAACGGCTACACAGTCGCGGGCTGATAAGGGACAACGATCATGGGCGCGCTGCTAGCCGGAATCGGACTCGTGCAATTCATCGGCCTCGCGATAAGCGGGGTTGGCGTAATCGTGCCTGAGATTGACACGCTCGCGGCGCGCCATATCAGCAAAGAGCAATGTTACGTGCTTCATTTCAACCGGGCCAAGACAATCGCTGTCATGAGCCCGATCACGTCTTGCGCGTGGAGAACAAAATGACCATCAAGACCATCACGCAGCCGACCAGCGGGAAAACCTTCAAACTCGGCCGCCGGACTCCTGTCGCGCGCGGGCCGCGATTGTCGCTGAAACGCTATCTCTCGCGCGCGCTCCCGTCGCCCCCCGCTGAATGGGATTACACCGCACCCGTGTCTGGCGTGCTGGGGAATATCTATCTCAACGACCAGCTCGGAGACTGCGTGATTGCCGGTATGGCACATCTCGAAAGCGTGTTCACGGCGAGCGGGACGGGGACTCCGGTTGTGTTCACCGACGATCAGATCATCGCCGCATATTCCGCTATCGGCGGATATGTCCCCGGCGATCCCTCCACCGACAACGGCTGTGACGAAGTGACCGCGCTCAACTATTGGGAGCAGACCGGATTCGAAGGCCACAAGATTGCGGGCTATCTCGCGGTCGACGCCACGGACAAGGACGAATGCGCCGTCGCGGCGTGGCTGTTCGAAAGC
Source organism: Methylocystaceae bacterium (assembly GCA_003152255.1). The sequence goes on from PLZT01000633.1 coordinate 7,884, forward strand.
CTATTATTCGGCGTCAATCTCCCCGACCGCTGGGTTGACCCAATGCCGGCCTCCGGGGGATTCACATGGGGCGTCGCCGGCGCTCCAAACCCTAAGAACGGGCACTGCTTCATCTCGGCCAAGGGCAACATCGCCGAGGGCGTGTCGATCGACACATGGGGCATGAGCGGGCTCGTGACATGGGCTGCCGTCGCCGCCTATGCGTCGCATGTGGCTGGCGGCGACCTGTTCACCGTGCTCACGCCGGAAATAGTCTCGCGCGCCATTGGCAACGCTCCGAATGGATTCAATTGGGGGCAGCTCTTGGCCGACTTCGACGCCATTGGCGGGAAGGTTGCAGCATGAGCAATCCACTGATCGTCCCGCGCCCTCCACCGCACCATGCGCGCCTGCGGTTTGTCACGCAAGAGCACAACCTATTCGGCCGATTGATACGGTGGCGGACCATGGCCAAAGTCTCCCACGCCGAATGCGTCTTGCCTGATGGCTCTATTATCGCGGCGCTGAGCGACCGTGGTGTCGTCCATGTCGATGGCGACTATGACACGACCTCGACGATGCAAATATTCGTCGATCTCCCGCTTTTCGACACGGACTTGCTGCGGTGGATAGCCTATCTGCGCAGTCGCATCGGGCGCCCTTATGACTGGGATTCAATCTACGGCGAAGCATTATTCCTCGACTGGCGGTTCCCCGGCGGGATGGTCTGCTCGATGCTCGCGGCGCTGTCTCTTCGCGAGGCCGGTGTGTTCCCGCGTCCGTTATCGGAACCCGCACACGAAATCTCACCGAGGGATTTGTTATTGATTTTATCTGCACACCCAGCCGCAATTATTCATCCGCCAGAAACAAGGAAATAAACCAATGGACTTTATCAAGTCGCTACTCGCAAACAAGAAGACCACGCTAGGCGGCCTCGCCGCGTTTCTCACCGTTGCCGCGGCTATCGCGCACCAAATGTCCATGGGCGTCCCGCTGGAGCAGGCGATCACCGCCCCTGACGTGCTCGGGCTCATTCTCGGTTATCTTGGACTCGTCGGGAAAGACGCGACCACGCATTCGACTTTGACACAAGTCGAGGACGCCAGCGTGGATGCCACCGCGAAAGCCGTCAAAGTCGCGCCATACTGAATGACGCCCACCGAGATCGGACTACTCGCATATATTTCCGCCGTCGTCATTAAATTGGCGACGGCGTTTTTTCGTTAGGAAGAGAGGGCCGAGGCATGTTGATGGCAGACGAGACAACCCCAGCTACGGCCACCAGGTGGATAATCGGCCTGCTCGTCGCCGCCCTATTCGGCCTGTCAAGCATTGTCTTTAATAATCTTAGCGGTCAAATAGGCGATCTTAAATATCAAATATCAGAATTAAAAACAGACAATAAGGTTCTGCAAAGAGATGTTTCCGACCTGCATGTATCGATACAAGACCTTAAAAGTAGGGTAACTGTGCTGGTGGAAACACTAAATAGCCGGGAAGAAAAACAACAAACGAGGCGGCAATAGATGAAAAATATAGCGTTTGCGGCGATCATGCTTTTGCTGTCGCCATCGATCGCGGAAGCCGTCTGCTTTATACCCGGCCTCTTTTGCCAGCAAGCGTATCATCGTCACTATCGTCACCATGTGCATCGTCAGCCGCCGCACGCGCATCGCCAGCATGTGAAAATTGTCCGTGTGGTCAAAATCGTCCATTCAACTCGCACGGTCTACCTCCCGCCGAAACAGATTACCCCGGCAACACCCGCGCCAGCTGCCACGCAGCAGAAGAACAAGATCATATTTTACTGACCTTCCTTCTCTCGCGCATCCTCGGTCGCGGTATTCGTCCCAAATAATTCGTCGATATATTTTTCCGATAGCTTGGTCATGTCGGAGATTTCTTCGCGCGAGAACCCGGACGCGATAAGCCGTTTGGCGCGGTCTGTTTCCCGTTCGCAGAATTGCTTGATCCTTTCCCCGTATTCAAGCATGGCGTCCAATTCTGATTCCTCCAGCTTTCGGCGTTCGCATTCCTTGCATCGCTTGCAAGGGGCAAATAGAGCGCGCTTGACCCCATGGCTAAAGCGAGGGGATTGCGCGCGCATTTTGTTCATCCCGGCATCCCATCCGTCTCGCCGGGCGCATCCTCGGTCGCGGGCTCCTTGGGGAGCATCGTGAGGATGGCATTGTGAGCTTCCACGAATGCCTCTCGCTTCTCCGGTTCTCGATCCAGCTTGCGTAGCGCGCTTGCCTGCGCTGCTAGCCATCTCGCCGCGTCCTTGATCCCGCGCGCATAAGCCCGCTCCTTCTCCCGCGCATCATCGGTCGCGCGGCCCTGCAATCTGGCTAAGTCAAGGATGTTCGCCAAATGGTTTATAAGACGCTGCATCAGATACGCGCTTCTGCCGGGCTCGGTCATCACTAAATCTTCGTCTTTCAAATAGGCTTGGAAGTCCCATTCCTTTTGAGCGTCGTCGATGCAAGCCCAGATGATGTCTGTAACTCCATCCCCCGCGACCGGCAGGGGACGCGAGAGGGCGTCTCTTGTCTTGTCAAAATATCCTAGCTCCCTCAACGCGTCGTAAAGATCATAAGCCTTATTGATGTCCGCTTTCACTTCTTCAAGGAATGTCTTGAAGTCTTCACTATATTTTCGCGCATTTGGGTCAGCGATCATCACTCTTCCTCCTTCTCGGCGGCAGGCGCGGCGAGGGCGGCGCGAGTGAGGACCGCCTTCAATGCGTCCCGTTCTTTCGTCACGGCGGCGATTTTGGATTCGAGATCAATGTTTTCCTTTACCGCGCTCCGCCACATTTCCTCAAAGACTTTAGTGGTCTTTATTCGCTTGCGGTGGTCATCAACATCACGCTGGCTCAGCGCAATCCTTTCCTCGGTGGCGCATACTTGCCATCCGTCGCGCGCGACCTCTGCAAGAGCGAGTTTGGATTCGGCGGCTTCGGCGCGTTCGAAATAAGCCTCTATATCCATCACATATTTGTCGAGTAGCGGCGTGTAATTCGGGTCTGTGCGACGCAACTCTGCAATGGCGTTGTCCCGCTCCATCTCCAGCGCCCCGATCCTCGCCGGCAGGGATTCGGCGAGAGCGATAGCATCACGGGCCATCCATCCGCGATTATCGGCGTCAACGTCTGGTAGCGCGCCGATCTCGCGTATTGACGCTATAATCTTCCGGGCGTCGTCGGCTAGGCTTGCCCCAACCGCCAAAGGCGCGGTGCGCGGGGGAGAGTCAGTCATGGCTACCACTCCAGTTGAATGTCAATTATTTTGAAGCCGTCTTTTTCAAGTTCAGCTTGGATGAACTGCGCCAGCTCATAGGCGTCAGGCGAACATTCCTCGATGATGATCGAATACCCTGTCTCACCAAGATGGTTCGTCCAAGACCTAGCGTCCGTGCATCCGAGGTCGCCCCAATTGATCGCGCCGACGATGGCGGTCCGCTTCTCAAATGCCGCCTCGCATGCCTTGTTCGCTGCGTCGTATAGCTTACGGAGGTCATAGGGGGCGTCAATCATGGGTGGCTAATATCAAGGTCTTTCCGCTCGCCATCCTTGTAGAGACAGCCGCCAGTGAGCGCGACGTGACAACCGGCTTGCGGGCAAATGTCCTCGATAATCCTGCACAACTCTATGGCTTCTTCCTGCGTCCAAACGTCGTCTCTCATTGTCATATCCTTGGTGGGTTATGGAGTAGCACCGCACAAGCACCGGCTCCCGTGAACAGGGAAAGAACGGTGCCTAGCGATCGGCGTTGGAAACGCCTTAATTTCATTGAATTTCATCGTGGAGAAACCGCTCATAACGGTCTGGTTGGGGGTTCGAGTCCCTCCCGGCCTACCATTTTCAAGATGCTGATTCATCGTCATATTCCCATATTTTTACAGATAAGCAAAGAGCCATTTATCTATTTTTAGCACCGCCTAAAGCACCGGTTGCTATTGGATGGTGCCGGGTTCAAAAACCTTAATCCCCGCCGATTTCGCCCTTCGCACCATATCGGCTGTCCCTCGTCCACCAGGAAACGCCAAAACAAGATCAGGCTTATGCTCATCAAGCATCTTTTGATTGCGCATCGGCCCGGCGGCTTTTCCATGCGTTTTCCAATCGGCTGGTTCATGGATTAGGTGCATAGGACGGCGCTCAAACGCCCAATCATAGGCCAGCCTGTCAGCTCCAGCACCCCCGCCTTCGATTATTGTAATATGGCCATGTTTTATGGATAATTCGTCGAGATAATAATAAAGGGTAGCACGATCACTGAACAGCCTTCCGCCGCATACCAAAACCCGCATCACTTCCTCCCTATTTTATCTCGTTACCCCGAATCTGCGCTCGATAGCTGTGAGCATGTGGGTGATGGGCTGTTTCACAATCGCCGGCTCTTTCTTGCTCGAAGGGAGCGGCGCGGACTCGATTTTCTTCGTCGGCTCTGGCGTCAGACCGTGGCCTTTCTTGGCGATCCGATCAGCTTTGGCCGCTATCTTCCGCTCCGCCGCTGATTTGACCTCGTGCGGTAGCCGCAACACGGGCTGCATATTGGATTCTCGATTCTCGCCGCCGTCTTCGACCCTCACGATATGATCGAGGTCGAATTTCTGGCCGTCCGCGATGATGATCGATGTCAAGGCGCATTTGTTGCCGAAGCGGCGAAGGATGCGGAGGCGGACAGGATCAGGCGGCATGGCGTCGGGATTATCCGACGACCATTCCTTCACGCTGCGGCCTTGCGCTTTGGAAATTCGGGGCGCTTTGCTCATATCGGCTCCGCAAGCCATGTTTCGAATTGAAGGCTCAACTCGACGAACACGGCCGCCGCGCGAGAATCCTTCGCAAGATGGGAACGCGACGCCACATTGCAAATCGCTCGCACCGCCGCAGCAGCGCTGTGTTCATCGACGACCGATACTTGATATTCGTTCTCGCGAAGGAACCGCCAAAATGCCTCACGACCGCAAAGCAACGCNNTTGGAAAGATCGAGGCGAGCAAGTGCGCACCATCGTTCGTCAATCGAGCTAGGAAGGCCACCAAGGGCAGCGAGAGCAGCGTCCGCTCCCTCTATGGGAACCTCGAACACAAGCTGCGCTACCTTGCGCCCTCGGACTAGTTTGAAGTCCGCAAATGCGGCTTGAATGGCGGATGGCTTGCTCATCTCCACTCCTTTTCGAACGGAATGTCATCGTCCAGATAATCCTTCATCGAACCACGCTGCTGAGGCGCGCTTTCCTGCCGAGGCGCTGATGGCGCTCCGCCGTCCTTCGGCTTGTCGTCCAGCAGTTCAATCGCTCCGCCAAACTTTGGGAGCACGATCTCGAACGCCTTGCGTTGCGCGCCTTCCATGTCGGTATATTCGCGCGTCTGAATCTGGCCTTCGATGTAGAGGCGAGATCCCTTGCGGACATACTGGCTTGCGATCTTCCCAAGGTTCTCGTTGAATATGGAAATGTTGTGCCATTCCGTCCGATCTTTGCGCTCGCCGGTGCTTTTGTCGCGCCAGCTTTCAGTTGTGGCGAGCGAAAACGAGACGACGCCGCCTCCGTTCTGGAAAGAACGTGATTCCGGGTCTCTTCCCGCCCGGCCAACGAGGATGACTTTATTTACCATTATGCAGCCTCTTGTTTGCTGGCGAGCTTCTTACCGGTTGTGCAGAACGCATCCCAAAGCTCATCAAAAGCCTTTGTTCCTTTAGTCACGCCGTTTCGCTCGCGTTCCTTTGCCTCAGATTCCCACCAAGCGCGGACTTCTCCGGGCGTCGAGTAGCATTGAAGATCGCTCTTGGCTTTGCAGATGTATGCAAGGGCGGCATCGTCCCGACGCGCTGGCGCATCCGTCTCGACGTTGGCCTGCGTCTTGTCATAGAGGGCGAGGCCAAACGGATTGCCGAACGTCATTAGCGCCCTCTTCATCGCATCGGTCTCGGCTTCCTTGATCGCGGATTCATGCGCTAGGCCGAGGTCAACGTCGATCCCGTGGCCGGCGCCGATGCCCTCGCGGACAACGCCGTCAACGGTGACGCGAACTTTCGCGATATAGGAAACGCCCCAACCGTCGCGCTTGGCCTCGCCGATCTTGCGGGCGTTCTCGGCAACGCACTTCACGTCGAACGTCTCGCGCGTCCAAGCGTCGAACCCGAAAATGCGATTGGCTTCGGCTATTGCCCACCATCCTTCGATATAGGACAGCTTGCGGCCTGACTGGCTGCGCTCTTTCACATGCGAGCGATTGAGCGGTGCATCGAGGTCGGCGAATTGCTTCTCGGTGAAAGCCATCTCACTTGCCCCGCAAAGTTAGGACGGTCTCCGGGTTCGCCCAATGAGAAAGCGCCATAGCGTCTTGGTCAAATTGATCGAGGCCGATCGCGAGCGCATCACGATCCCAAGAATAGACTTCCTTGACGCGCACATATCGCTCTGGCGAGCCTATGTCGGCTTCGCCGTTGATAACGAGTTTTGGCCTTCCAACGCGAAGACTAATCGTGCAATCGGGTGCGTCCAATTTTTTCTCGCCAGCGGCTTCCATCGCTACGATGATCGCCGCGCGTATTTTGTCGGCCTTTTCCTCGCGGCGTTTTTTCCGCGCTTGCATGTCCCCGATCAGCGCCTTGCACGCCTCGGCCTGCGCCTCCTCGTAACGCGCCTGACGGGCAGCCCATGCAATAAGTTCCTTCAAATCTGAGAGGCCATCTAAGGTATCGATCAGCGCTTGGTCGTCATCGTCAAGCGCATATTCCGCCTTCAATTGTTCCTTGAGCGCCAGATGCGTCGCGACGGCGGCTTCCAGAAGCGTGGTCATTTGTTGGTCCTTTTCAGCAAACGTTTGGCCTGCCGGACGCAGTAAAGCGCCGATCTAAGATAAGACTTGGCACTCCCGACATACCCCTGCCGCATGAGCCCGTGAGCCTTCCCGCGATAGACCTTGGCGTCGTTGAGAAGATCGGCTAGGAGGCTCATCACGCCGCCCTCCTATAAGCCAAAGCCTCCCGCTGCGAGCGCGCTACTCGCCACGCATAGGCTAGATGCGCCCCGAACGATTTGCGCCGGTTCGCGCGGTGCAAGCTGTGAGCCCTACGCATGATTGCCGCGCGAGAGAATGATCCGGTTGGGGTTAGAAGCCAGTGGGTCATGACGTTTGCCCAAATGCCTTGGCCAACGCCGCTCTGCCTGATGCCTCCGCGAGCTTCCATGCATCAGTGTCAAGATAGCGTTGCCCCGGATCATAGAACGCTAGGATGAATTGCAACGCTGCAACTAAGTCAGGCCCCGCCGCTATCAACGCCGCCGTCGCCATTGCCTCGTCTTGCAACTCCGCAGGCCATTCCGCCGCGTCGAAGATGTCGAGGCTCGTCCCGCTAAGACCGGGGCGGCTTTCGATTCCATTCACAAGCCCGTTGCTATTAACCCACGGACCTCTCGTCCACTTTGTGTTCATCAGATGGCCTCCAGCGCCTTAGCCACGAGAATGAACATCCCGACACTGACGCTGTGCTTCGTGCGGTAGCTGGTCATCAAACCATCCCCGCAACACGCGGCTCCGCAAGACCGCAAAAACCCGGTCGACGATCTCCCCAAGGACGCTTCCAAAAAACAGGGTTTCCGCGTCTTGGAGTTCGAAAAATAGTTTCGTCTTTCATTTCAACCCACCCATCTCCGTCCGGCCTCGGTGGCGCATAATCCGACGGCGCGTCGTATCCTTCGAATTCATGCCTCGTCAGCGCACGTTCGAATCCATCATCAGACCAGCGCCAAGCCATGCAGTCGGACCCGATGCAGGGAGTAAATGCGGAGAAGGCATGAGCCCAATTGATGCAGGACTTTTTCGCGGATTCCGCCTCGGTCACAGTGTTCATCAAATCGCCCCCACATATTGAATCGCGAGCACCAGCAGCGCGCCGCCAACGCAGCCGATAATTGTGAAAGCGATAGCCATGCGATCATCGCGGGTAAGAATTTGTTCTTTCATCGCGCTCCCCCATTGAAATATTTCGCATGCACGGGGAGACCGGCGTATCTCGTATCCACGGGGGCGCTGGGAGCGGTGCGGGCGTCGTCTGGTGGGGCGCCGGTGACTTTGGCGAGCGCGGCGACTGACTTCGCTTTCGCATGACGAGCAAGCTCCATGGGGTCGAATCCGATTTTCCATTCGGCGGAAAAATGGATACCCTCGGAAAGCTCTTCCTCGCGCCAGTTTAGCTCGTCAGCGAACCAATCTAGGACACGGTTCGCGTTCGAAAGCGCGTCGATCAATTCCCCGACGCCAGCGGCTTCGAGCGCGGCGCGCATAGCTTCCAGCGCAAATTCGCGCTCGAATCCATCTAACTCGTCGAACTCCATTCCGCGCTTGTCACGTTCGCAGATAAAGCTACCAAACGCCCGCGCCGCGCGTTCGACCGTATTCTTCGGAATCGTCATAACTGCGTTCCCCATATTTGGTTCGTAATCACGGTGCGGATCGTCAGAACCGAAGCTGCCACCATCACCACGCAAAATGCGATAAAGCTCATCACGACGATTCCAGCGAGCGCGGCGGGGAGCAGGATGAAGATGAAGATCGCGGCTCCTAATGTTTCCAAGGAGTCCATCATGCTGTGATCTCCTTGAGTTCGTCGGCGAAAACCGCGCCAAGCCATCCGTCATCAGCCCGGACATAAAACGCTTTTGACGTGGGCTCTCCCTTTGGGAGGTCATAGGACTTAGTGACGGTGACAACTTGGCCGTTGTGCCGAATGTAGTCGTCGGGCGTGACGCCTTCGAATAGTAACGGCGTGAGGCGAAAGACGAAGCGATCTCCCGGCTGCGGCGTGGTCATGATGTGAAACCTCCAAGGATTGTCCGGCTGTCTGATTAAGCCGCGCGCCAAACGCATATAAGAGCGCAGCGACGTGACTTGCGCGATGGCGGTATAGTGATCTGCCACCAATTAGGTCCGCGCTCGAAAAGTCCTGAATTATGGCCCATGTAATTTGGTATGAATCTGAATTTCGGAATTCTCACCGTCATCCCTCCCATGTTAATTGGTTAAGCCGCGCGGCCCTGTCGGCGCTCTTCCGCTTCCAACCGCATCGCGATCACGTCCGCTTTATTAAAAGCATCGTCGACGGCGTGGGCTTCATCGATCTTGGCTAGCAACTCCGTGCATTCTCGCTTCCACCACGTCGGCCCCTTGCGGAGTTCCTTCGCCTCGGCGTATAGCGCGAGAGCCTTGATGCGGATGGCATCGGCGTTGGCGCGGGCTTGCGTGGCGTTCATGGCTCACGTCCCTCTCGTGTTGGATAACTCGCGATGCAGGTCGCGGATGGATCGGAAATAGTCATCGAAGTCCTCCCATTCGCGTGCTCCAAATCGTGCAGCCGCCTCGTCAATAAGGTAGTTCGCAGACTGTTCCGTTATGCCGAGAGCGGCGGAAATGCGTTCAGCGTCGAATGCACATTCCGGGTCGGATAGATGGCCACGCGGTTGCCAATTCTCAGTCTCATTCATGGCGTGGCTCCGGGGTTAGGCTTCCTCAACCAGCTTGCCGCCTTTAGCGACAAGCCAGACATCAGCGGGCACACCATCAAAACCGGCGCATCCCGTCGCGAAGCCGATGCATTTGCCGTGGGAGCCATATTCCGCGATGGCGATCCACGTTC
>PLZT01000518.1 GCA_003152255.1 Methylocystaceae bacterium
AAAGGCGACGCCGCCGGATTTGCAACGAACGCCATCATCTTTTCGTATTCGCGTTCGCGGCGTTTGCGATCGGCCTTTCGTTCAGCCTCGCGTTCGGCCGCTGTCGGCGTTCGCGGCGATGGTTTTGTTTGCGCGGGCGCGGGCGTCGGCGGAGCTTTCTTGGGCGCGGGCGCGGGAGCTGCGCGAAATGAAAGCCGCGCTTTTTCGCGGTTAAACTGCTCGGCCGCTCGGCGGAAGATTGAAATGTCCATCATGAACTGAATCTACCATCTAATTTTTTGTTGGGTAGCTCCAACGCTCCAACGGCGAAAAATTATCGTCGGTATTTTTCGCAAACTTCGTCGATCCTGACGCGCCATTTGCCATCCGAAAAAACGGCTTCGATGTCTCCTCTCACAGCACGTTGCCGCAGAAATTCATTTGAGCGACCGATCTCACGCGCTGCCACTAATAGCGACACGTATCTGTCGTCGGCAACGCGCGACGGCGGCGAGCCTTCGAGTTTGCGGCGAAGCGCGGCCACTTCTTCTCGCAGTTCGATAAATGCCGCCGTAAGCAGTTCGTCGCGGGTCGCAATTTCGCCCAGCATGTCGCCCCCAAATTCGTGCGCGAGGCGGTCGAGGGCTTGTGTCGCTTTGGCGTTCATGCGTCCTCCTCATCCTCGATAAGCGGCGGCAGCGATTCCGCATCCGCGCTGATCATCTTGGCCTGCCTCACGCGGATGTCGCGCCACGTTGCACGCAAAACGCGCAATATATCACGCTGCGTAATCTTGGGTTGTGCCGCGATCGCGTTGGCAAACTCGATGATCGCGGAGTCGAACACCGTAACCATCCTGCCAGCGATGCGGCCCATTTCCATCCGCGCGGCGCTCGTCAACATGTATTTCCCGTCCTGCCTCTTTACTTCGATTTCTTTGAGCTTTGCGACGGCTGATTCCTTCCGCCGGATCGCTTCGGCGGTCGTCCACTTCTCCGAATGGGGTTTAGTGGCGTTAGAGGTCTCGCTGATCACCTTTGCCGCGGTTGGCGCGGGGAGAGAGCCCTTCCGCGCGTTAGCGGCCTTCCTGGCGGCTTCTGCTGACGGCGGCGAGCACTGGCCGCCCCTGTATATCTCGGGCCTCTCCTCGAGCCGCGCGTTCGACGCCTCGACATCTACGCGCCCGTCATCGGACAAAACGAGGAGGCCTCGCGCTTGCCAGGCCGTCAGCGCCGCCCGCGAAACGCCACGCTGGCGAGCAAACTCAGCTTTTTTAACGAAGGTTGACATGATGGCATGTTCTCTTTTATTTATCAGCGGCTAAAACCGTAAGTATAATGAAATCAATAAGTTACGTGGGTCCCTCTTGGAGCCTTTGAAAAACAGCGGGTCACGCACGAGCGCGGTGTATAGCTCCGCGTATAGTTTACAAACCCTTTTACATTTTACACTTTTGTAAACAGCGTTTTCCGTTGAGGCGCCGGCGGTTGTCATGAGCGCCCCCGGCATTCTTCGGGCTGCGGAACTGTGATGCGAGCGGCGTTCGAGTGAGGCTCCATGATGGCGACCGTTTGCCCGAGAGCCTCGCCGAGCTGCGCAAAGAACGCATCGCGTCCGGCGCGATAGGCGGCGATTGCATCCGGCGAGAGGCGCTTTGGGATTTTCGGTTCCCATTCGCACGTCAGGTTGAGGTCGCCAGCGATGTTCGCCGACATGACGCAAGTGAAACGTCCTACACGAAAGCGGCTTGTCAATTTTGCTGGCGAGGTCATGACGCCTCCGGGGTCTGAAAGGGTCTGTAATCGAGCTTGCTGTCTCGGCCTTGTCTCGGTCCGCCTCTCTCTAAGAGAGAGGAGAGGCGAGACAGCGAGACAGAAACAGGCGGTTGTCTCGCCTCTTGTCTCGGGTGAGACAAAGGTTTTCCGGGGCTTTGCGGGCGATGTTGTCTCGCCTCTTGTCTCGGGTGAGACAAGAAAACAGGGTGAGACAGCCCCTTGGTTTTCCGGGCTTTTTCTTGTCTCGGGCAAAACCCATGTTTTCCGGGGCTTTGCGGGCGATGTTGTCTCAGCATAACCTCAGCCATTAACCACCGCCTTTCGTCCTTTCGCGGTGATCGTCCACTTCTCAAGAATTTGATCGACGAGCTTCTCGCGCGCGAGACGAGTGAGCTTCCGGGAGACGGACGCCCTGTGAATATTTGTTGCTGCGGCAAGGTCGCGGATTGTCGCGCCCGGACTTGCGACCATGGCAAGCAATAGCTTGCGGTCAGTGTCCACTTCGGCCTGCTGGCGATCTTCGGCTGCCTGTTCGGACGCGGGCCGCAGCGTCGGCAGTTGCACCTCGCGCCCTTTGGCGTCGAGAATTTCGGGACAGCCCATAATCTCGAATCGGAACGGGACGGGCTCAAATTCCAAGCCGCGCAATTTGCCTTGCCAGTGGAGGGAAACGAGCCCGGTCGCGGGGTTTTTCCAAAGCGTGAGGTTGCCGTCGATCTCGTTCAAGATCGCGCCGGAACCATATGGGACAAGCGCCTCCTCGCTCGCATTTTTGACAGGATGCGCGGCGACTAGGACAGATGGCAGGCCGGCGATTTGCGTGAGCGGTCGCAAACGGCGCATGAATTGCCCGCCCTGGACGGCGTCATTGATGTTGTCGCCATCGAAAAAGGCGGCGAGCGTGTCGACGATGACGAGCGCGAAGGGTTCCTGATCGGCGAGGCGCTTCAGTTCCGCGTGCACGGCTTCCGGCTTGGCGCGAAAGTCGAGAATGAGCAGGCGGTCGCCGATCTCATCAATATCGATGTTGAGCAGATAGGCCGCGATCTTGAAGCGCATCCGAATGTCGTCGGGATTCTCGCACGCGAGATAGGCGACGCGGCCCTTGACGACTTCGCGATTGAGAATGTCCTGGCGTCCCGTGGTGACGGCGAGCGCCGCGACCACGTTAAACGCGGTCTTTCCCGCTCCTGTCTTCGCCGTGAGCGCATAGAGGGATGCGGAGCGCATGATCGGCTCCACCGTATAAGCCAGCGGGACATATTCGCCGCAGAATTTCGCTGCCGTTTTGAACGCAACGGGCGGCGGCGGCTCGAATGATACGACGCGCTCGCCGGCGATGGCCGCAACGTGGTTCATGCGGCCACCCCGCGCTTCGCAAGATCGGCGGCGAGGTCGGCATAATCCCCAAAGCCGCCGGGCGGAACCCGCACGATGACGCGGTGATGCGGATGCGCCTTGGCGGTTTGCTCCGCGGCAAGCCGGCCCGGTTCGTCCGCGTCGGCGAAGATATGCAGCTCGCGAACGCAATCTGGAATCGCGACGCGGGCCAAGCGTTTGGAGCCGAGACACGCCCAGCACGGGACGCCGGTAAGCTGCATCGCCGCAAGCGCCGTTTCGACGCCTTCCGCCAGTCCCAGCACTTCGCCGGCTGCGGCGAGACGCACGGCGCCGTCGAACATCTTCCCGATGGTCCTGCGCGGGGTCGAGACTTGCGCCTTTCGATGGCCGCGCGGGTCCAAGTATGTGATCTGGACGGCGACGATGCGCCGGTCAGAGGCTTGGAGTCCGGCAACCATTGCAGGCAAAGCAACGCGCGGCAGATATTCGGCGGCCGGAATAAACCGAAGCGACGGCGGAGGGCCGATTGTGAGACCGCGGGCGCGCAGATATTGCTGCGCCTTGGTGTCGGCGATCGGTTCGGCCGATCGCCATAAGGCAAGCGCCCGCTCGTCCGGCTCTATCTGTTCGACAACTTCGCAGCGCCGCACGGGCGCCGAGTAAGTGGAGGGCGCGCGGTCTTCCAATAGGCCGCGACGGCGCAGCGCGTCCAGCACGTCGCGCGCATCGCATCCGGCATGACAGCGCACTAACAGCTCGTGGTCGCCGTCTCGAACGGAAAGCGAAGGGTGTCTATCTCCTTTGCCCTTGCCATGCGTCGGGACGGGACAGCGGACGAGAAACCCGTCGCCGCTTCTGTTGCCTTTAAGGGCGCGGGATATCGAGGCGGCGTCACCCATGGCGCAACCCTCCATTCACCGCGAAGGCTACGGGCGGAAATTGGTCGCCACCATTAGCGCGGACAAAGCCGGCGGGAAGCCGAGCGTAGACTTCAAGACGGGCGCGCACGTCCGCGCCGGCTTCCACTTCGCGCAAGAATTCGAAGAGCGGCCTGGGGCCAAGCGCATGAAGCGCGGCCGCAAGGCGACGCAGGCGGAGATCGGCGGGCGCGTCATTCATTGGCGCCGCCTTTCCGCGAAAG
>PLZT01000297.1 GCA_003152255.1 Methylocystaceae bacterium
CCCGCGCCCCCTCCCGCGCAGCCGTCGCAGGAACCCGAGGATCCGTTGGAATCCCTGGAGGCCGAGATGGCGCGTCTTCTGGGACGGCCAGACCATCAATAAAAACGCCGCCGCGCTCGGGTTCGAACGCGGCGGCTTTTTCGTCCTCTTTTTTCCGTTATCCCCGGACCGCGATCAGTCGTCGCGATAGACTTNNGCTCCTGCGCCTCGATCGACAGGGTCGCGATAGGCCGAGCGTCGAGACGCTTCAACGAAATCCGCTCCCCCGTCTCCTCGCAATAGCCATAAACCCCCTCGTCGATGCGCGCGAGCGCCGCGTCGATCTTGGAGATCAGCTTGCGTTGCCGGTCGCGCGAGCGCAGCTCGATGGAGCGGTCCGTCTCCGACGACGCCCTGTCGGCGATGTCGGGATGATTTTCGTTGTCGCTCTGCAGGCTCGCCAAGGTCTCCCGGCTCTCCTCGAGAATCTCGTCCTTCCATGCGAGCAGCTTGCGCTTGAAATATTCGCGCTGCCGATCGTTCATGAACGGCTCGTCTTCGCAAGGCTTGTAACTAGCTTCGATTTCGACCGCCATAGCCGCGAATCCCCCGGTTGGGTCATAGGCGACGCCTATATAGCCGCGACGCCGGCCCCTTACAATTGGCATTACCGCGAATGACGAAAGGATCGAAACAGCTTGGCCGTGGTTAGTTTGGCGCGTGGGCGGGACTCATATCCCCGCCGACCTCGAAGTGAAGGGAAAACCTTCGATCAGCACGGCCGGAGCGGCCGCGGCGCCGGCGTCTTTGAACGCGCTCCATGCGCGCCGCGACGGACCGAGCGCGTCAATGCGAGCGAAGACCTCGGCGAGGCTGGCGTTGAAGCGCATATTGCGGGCCGGCGCGACGACCTTGCCGTTCTCGATGATGAAATTACCGTCGCGCGTGAGGCCGGTGAGCAACAGCGAGCGCGGGTCGAGCATATTGGCGTACCAAAGCCGCGTGACCAGCAGGCCGCGCTTCGTCGCCCGGATCATTTCCTCGATCGGCGTCTCGCCACCGCGCAGGTGAAAGCCGCGCGGATGCGCTACGGCCTCCGCCCCCGTCTTTCGCGCATAGGCGCGGTCGCGATAAAACGAGGCGACGACGCCCCTGTCGATCCACGGCCGCGCCCGCTGCGCCACGCCCTCGAAGCCGATGGAGCTGTCCGGCGCGAGCGGGTCGGCGGGATCGGAGGAGAGCGTCAGCTTCGCGTCGAACAATGGCTCGCCGCCGCGCTTGCCGGAGAAAAAACCGCGCCCCTCCTCGGTCGCGCGGGCGTCCAGCGCGCGCAGCAGCCAGCGCGCCAGTTCCGCAGTCGCGTCGGGCTCGAAGATCACGGTGTAGCGCCCCGGTTCGAGATCGCGTGGGGTCTCGTCGTGGGCGGCCTTTTCGCAGGCTCGCCGGGCCACGGCGCCGGCGTCCAGCAAATCGGCGTCAAACGCGTTCTCGCCGGCCCAGCCCGACCAGCTGTCGGCGCGATTACGCGCGGTGACCGAGATTTCGATCTCCGCGCGCCGATCATAGGCGAACAGCCCCGCGCTATTGACCATGGCCAGGAAACGCCGGCCGCTCGCGGCGCAGCCGAAGGTGTCGACGCCGGCCGCCATGCCTTGCGCGATCGCCTCGCCCGCGCGGGCCGCCAGCGCCTCCATCCCCAGCGTTCCCGTCGCCTCGCCGTAGCGGCGCGAGTCCTCGTAATTTTGCGGCCCCAGCGGCGCGACATAATCCTGGTCCGGCGGCAACGCGCGCGCGATCCGCTCCGAGCGCTCGAGCGCACGTAGCGCCGCGTCCTCGTCGAGCGAGGCGATTTCGACGGAGCCGACCCGCCGCCCCATATGCGAGGAGACGCGCAGGGAAATATCGGCGAGCGTGCGATTGGTCGTGGCGGCGCCATGCGCGAAGCGCAGATTCTGCTCCTCGCCGCCGCGAATCGCGATCTCGCAGGCGTCGGCGCGCGAACCGGCCAGCAGCCGCCGGGCGATAGGCTCTATGTCTTGCTCGGAAAGAAACACGCGGCCTCGGATGTCATGGACGCCCAACGCTCGATGGGCCTTGCCCAATATGACTCATGGCCAAGCCAAGGGCCAACACCCATTGGCGCGCCAAGGGACGGCCGCCCGAAACATCAACAAAAATTCATTTGAAACAACCCCCTTCCGCCCCAACTAACGCGCCATGACCCATGGAAAACGCCGGGCGAGCGCCGGGCCGGCCCTCACCCTCATCCCCTGACTTGTTCGTCCCGGGAAGCCGCGGGCCGCCTCCTGAACGTGGCTCGCGCGCCTTCGCGCATCTCGCGAGGCGACGGAACCGAAAGGACCCTCGCAATGATCGAGAGACACTGTGACGCATGTTCGAGTCTCGCCACTCAGACCATTAGAATCAATTAGTTACAAGCAGTTAAGCTAAGCATTAACAACCGGGTTGGAGCCAAAGGTAAGCATAGAGGTAAGCGTCTGCGGTCGGCGGCGCTTGGTTGCGTTGCTCTAGCCGTCGCGCGTCGCGCCTTACGGGCGGATGCCGCCATTGCCGAAGCGCCTCGGGATGCGATATCGCCTGTGCGCGAGGCCAAGCTCCGGTTTCATAGCGGCGCTTTATGGGGTATTTTATCGATTAAACCGCCGGGCCTGTCGCCGCCTGTACATGTCCGATAAGGCATTATCGGACATCGGCACACAGCGATAACAAAGCCCTCATGTCGCCGCCTTAAGATGGCTGGATTCGGGCCTGAGGAGTTTTTTTGCCGAATTGACCCTCGTTCGGTGGATTCGCGTCCTCCCAATTGAGGTTCGCGTCCCCCCAATTGAATTGAATGTTGACCCTGGACGGAGTGGACTCCGCGCCCCAACACCAACCAGATCCGCGAATTGATACGCCGTTCCACCTTCGACTACACCGCTCCAGGTCGCGTTAGGTTTCGCGCGCTTTCGTAACGTAAGGACCCTCCTGGGGACCCCGCCCCCTGCCCGCTTTCATGCCGGTTTTCGCGGCCCATAAAACTAAACTGGGAGGTTCTACGGCTTTTTTCCGTGACTGGTTGTTGACCGCGTCTTATTGAGGCCCAGCCAAAATGAACCCAGTGTCGTCGCAGCGCCCACTGCGCGACACAACGCGGGGCTGAAAACCGCTATCAACCCGCACGCCCGCGTTACCCTAAATCCCATCGTGGATTTTGGCTGCGAGGCCGTGTTGACAATTTCGACTTAAACCCTTTTCAACAAAGCCGATGTTGACACTCGCTATCGATCTAACCTATTGAAGCATAACACTTAATATGCGACTGTTAATCGCTAGGTCGTAGGTTCGAGTCGTACTCGGGGAGCCAAACAAAAACAAGATGTTACAAACGGCTTGGCGGCGGGGGTTGCAGCCGCGTTCTAGGCAAAGGTGGGCGTTAAAGTGGGCGCTTGCTAAAAAATGGCTGCGCATCACGCCGCTCTGCCGAGATTTTCCTGATTCGTCGACAATCATGCGGTCCCGATGGATCCATACCCGTTCGAATGCCGCTCGGCACCTTCTCTGCCCTGTCCCAGCCGGTCATCGAGCCATTCGAAATCGGCGCGTTGCTGATGTGGGCCATGCGGTACCGGCGATAGGCGGCGTCATCCTCGAAGCGACGGCGTCCGACCCAGCGCCCGGTTCATAAGAAAGCAGAGCGCCGCCGCATAACCGCCGCGACGATCAGGAACAAGAACACCCGCATGGCCTATTATCGCGTCGCCGTGCGGTTCTTCGCCTGGTGCGACCGGCACCACATCGGCGAAATTGCCGATATCGAGCCGCTGCACGTCGCGGCCTATGTCGAGGCGATGGCCAAGGATTTTGAGAAGCCGACGGTCAAGCAGCACCTGGCGCCATTCGTCTGCTGTTCGACTGGCTCGTCACCGGCCAGGTCGTCGCGACCAATCCGGCCCAAAGGCTTATCCCTCTCCTTCCGGTAGGATCAACATATTGTATGTGATGGGTTTCGCGGCGAGGCCGATTGCGAGGAGCGCACGGAAGGCGGCGTGACGGGTTTTACGGCGATTGAAGCGGAAGACGAACTCGTCGAGATAGGATTGGAGATGTTTTTCGCGCAGGCCGTGATAGACACCGAGCGCCCAAGTCTTCACATTCG
>PLZT01000098.1 GCA_003152255.1 Methylocystaceae bacterium
GGCCTGGGGATGTGAACGGTTACCGTCGCGGAAAGACGACGGCGCGCGGGACGACGAGTTACCGAACCCAGAGGCGGTTAGGCGCGAGCGCACGGAAGCGGCCGAGTGCGGGCTTGCTGGCGCCCTGGATTCGCGCCGTCGTGGGCATATCAGCACGGCGAAGGCCGAAGCCGAGTTTTTAGCGATGTTCCCGGATGCTGGCCGCCTGAGGGCATAAGGGGAGTCCGCCATGTCGAAAATGAACGTCAAACTTGCTGCGCAGCGCTCACCGGAGCGCGAGGAACTAGCCGCTGCGATTGCAGCCAACTTGGAAGCGCAGCGGAGTGCTGAAGCCGCGCGCGCGGCGGTCGCGCTCGCCAAAAAGATCGTTGCTGACGTTATGGAGAAGCGCGAGGCCGCGAGGGGCGCTTTGGCTGCGGCGAAGGAATCGCACTCGGCGCGCATCGCCGTTGCGGCGTCTGCGGGCGAGGCGTTGCGCCCTGACAGCGCCATACGCGAGGCCTGGGCGCGCGAGTTGGAAGCGGCTGATGAGTTGGAGTCCGCGCGATCGGCGCTGGCGACGCTTGAGGCTGCTCTCGAAGACCCGGAGGCCACGCATCGCCGCGCGCAAACCCGCGTTTCGAAAGCCACGGAAGCCGTGGTCTTTTCGCAAGTCGATGCGAAGTTCGCGGAAATCAGGGAGGCGCAAAATGCGCTGGGCGAAAAGCGGCTCGTCTTGGAATTTATGATGCACTATCTCGATCACTTCGCCGATGGTCGGCGCGAGATGCGAAGTAAAATAGATAGCTTCATGTTCAATATCTCGCCGTTTCCCGTTAACGGCTTTGGCCAGTGGAAAACGCATCCGGCGACGCAGGCGTGGCGAGAGGCCGTCGATGCGCTGATGCGGGACGCCGATACGGAGTTGCCAAAATGATGAATAGCGCGCGCTGTTAACCACATGGCGCACGCTAAATCCTCGCTTGGTTTGGTCTTTTGCATGGGCGAGGTGAGACTAGTCCGATTTATTCAGTGCTTATCTCGCGTGCTTGCCGCCCTGTGCCGCGAAGACGCTGCCGGAACCTTCAACGATGAAGCGGTTTGGCATCCGGGTTGTCGTGGGCAAGCGCCATGGCGTTCGCCTGTTGGCTCCCATGATGGCTCGCATAGGTTTTGGTGAACTCGGCGCCGAGCAGAAAAATCTGCGCCGAGTAATAAATCCACAGTAATAGAACGATCAATCCGCCAGCCGCCCCATAACTGGAAACGACAGCACCCGATCCGATATACAGGCTGATCAGCGACTTCCCGATCTCGAACAGGAAAGCCGTGGCGACCGCACCCACCCCCACATCCCGCCATTCAAGACGCGTATCCGGCAGAATTTTGTAGATTGCCGCGAACAATACGGAAGTTAGCAAGAAAGAGATCACGAAGTTCAGCACTGACAGGCTCACCTGCCCGAATGGGATATGGGCGTTAATGTAGGTGCCGAGCGCGGTCAGCATGGCGCTTATCACCAACGAGACCAGCGGCAGGAAGCCAAGCGCTGCCACAAGGCCGAGGCTGGCGGCGCGCGCTTTCACAAGGCGCGTGATGGCCAAAAGACGCGTGACGGTACCGTCTCGCGGCGGCGTCTTCCAAATGGCGTTCAGTGACGACTGCATCTCACCAAACACGCCGGACGCGGTCACCAAAAGCATAAGCAGTCCGAGCGCGGTCGCGATGATGCCCGAGGATTTACCGGATGCGCTGTGGATTGCTGTCTGCAGAAATTCCGCGCTCTGATCACCCATGAGTCCCGATAACTGGGCAACGATTGCCCCTTGCGCGGCGTCATGACCGAACGCAAGTCCGGCGATGGCGATCACGATCAGCAGTACCGGCGCGATCGACGTGACCATGTAGAAGGCGATCGAAGCGCCCTTGCTGAGCGCATCATCCGCCATGAATGAAATGACGCTCTCTTTGACGAGAGACCACGCTTCCCGAATCATGCCGGCGCCTCCAATCACCGGGCGCCGGCCGGCCAATCGCCCGGGCGCACGCACTGATCTCGCGCCGACAAATCAGCATCACCGACAGCTGGGCGGGCGATGATAATCACCAACGGCTGACGTCTTTCCCCGTGCTTCTCACGCATCGGGTTGCCGATCATGCCACGTTCGGTCGGAGCGAAAGAGCATGTCGGTAAAATATTGGGCCGTGTCCGCTTTACCGGCCGTGGAGCTCGACACTGTCGAAGCTACGGATGCCGCGCCTTGCATCGCGGTGCCGCTCAAGTGGCCCGCGCCCGACGCTATCAGGGAGATTACCGCGGCGAGCAAGCTTGCGCTGATTACAGAGCCTATCGCCCATACTAGAAATCCATGAGCGGTGTCTCGAAAAAACACTTCATCATCGTGAACGCCAACCCAACGGGTTCGCAACCGCCCCGCGAAGTATCCACCAACTCCCGAAGAGAAGAGCTGGATTGCCGCGAACCACCCAACGGCGAGAATGCCAAACGTTTCGGCGGACACGCCGCTATTCGCCCAGGGCGAGACCGAGACAAGCCCAATCCCGGACCCCAACGCGATAAGCACGAGAGATGAGGCCAGGGCGACGACGGCGCCCGCGATCACTGCACCCCATGATACAGCAGAAGCCGCCGATGGGTCGGCTTCTATGACTTCTTGATTGGCAAGCGTCATATTCCGGCCTTTCGGGAAAGATTGTGTTACGCCGATGCGCCAGTGACCCGTTAGTGGTGAAAGACGAGCGCGAGGAGAATGATCACCGGAATTGGCACACCGAGCATCCAAAGTAAGATTCCGCGTCCCATGATTTTACCCTTTCAAGAAACACGCGTTGATTTGACCGGGAGGTAAATGTGCAACTCCGCGACAGTTTCTCAACTGCGAGCAGCGACGCACCACGCCATACGAAGCAACAAACAGATTGGTGCCCGTGATCTCTTGTTTCGATTATGCCGATGCGCGCTTCGCGTGGCTCCTCTTGCCGCCTTCGGAGGCCAAGTTGACAGTCGATTCTGCTAATTGCGTCAAGGCCATATCGGTGGCCTTCTCTTCTTCGAGCGTTTCGTTGAGGAGAGCTGCGGCGTCATCCATGCCGAGCTCGCCGGCCCAGCATTTGAGTGCGCCATAACGAGCGATCTCGTAATGCTCGACCGCCTGCGCCGCCGCGATCAGGCCGGCATCGAGGGAGGGGCTGCCAGAGAATTCCTCGACGATCTCATCGCCTTCCTTGAGGATGCCTTTGATGGCTTCACACGGCACGCTCTGAGGCTTTGTGTTGATGAGTTTGAATACCTGGTCGAGGCGCTCGATGTGCCCGTTCGTTTGCTCCAAATGCCGCTCGAAAGCCTTCTTCAAGTCGGGATTATGCGTCGCCTTGGCCATCTTCGGCAACGCTTTCGTTATTGCGTGTTCGGCAAAATGAACATCCTTCAGGGTGTGAAGGAATAGATCGTTGAGGTGCTTATCCATTATGCAAGTCTCCTACCCTAGGATCTATGCCAAGTCTCCTACCCTAGGATCTATGCCAAGTCTCCTACCCTAGGAAGGCTTATCCCTCTCCTTCCGGTAGGATCAACATATTGTATGTGATGGGTTTCGCGGCGAGGCCGATTGCGAGGAGCGCACGGAAGGCGGCGTGACGGGTTTTACGGCGATTGAAGCGGAAGACGAACTCGTCGAGATAGGATTGGAGATGTTTTTCGCGCAGGC
>PLZT01000201.1:0-2066 GCA_003152255.1 Methylocystaceae bacterium
TGGCGGGGTTTATGCTTGTTTCCGGTGGTCGCTGGGAGCGCCTGCTGGCGTGTCTGCTTGGATTTGTCGTGGCGCGCCTTGTCATCACACGGCTGAGCAGAGCATCGGGAGAAGACCAACCCCCCGCCAAGGAGGAGGCCCATTATGCGCCTTAGTCCGGATGAGATNNCAGATCGAAGACGTCGGCCTCCGCCACCCCAAGAAATACCTTGGCTTTCTTGGGACGCTGTTTCTGTTCGTCGCCAGCGCCAATCTTTGCACGATCATTCCCGGCTACGAGCCGCCGACAGGATCGCTATCGACCACGGCGGCGCTGGCGCTATGCGTTCTCGTGGCGGTGCCGCTGTTCGGTATCGAGGAGCAAGGGCTAGGAGAATATCTCAAGACTTACACAGAGCCGACAATCATCATGTTGCCGTTCAACATCATTAGCGAACTTTCGCGCACGCTCGCCCTGGCGGTGCGCCTGTTCGGCAACATGATGAGCGGGACGATGATTCTCGCCATTTTGCTGACCATCACGCCCTTCATCTTCCCGATCGTGATGAGCGCGCTCGGTCTGCTGACCGGAATGGTGCAAGCCTATATCTTCACGATCCTGGCCGCCGTCTACATCGCGGCCGCCACGCGCGGCCGCGAGCCGCGAGGCGAAGCAGACAAGACAATCGACGCATGAATCACGACAACAAGAGGCGACATCATGGATAATGCGACGCTCATCGCCATTGCTTCAATCGTCACCGCCGGCCTGACGATCGCGTTGGGTAGTATCGGACCCGCGCTGGGTGAAGGTCGCGCCGTCGCGACGGCGTTGAGTTCGCTCGCGCAGCAGCCCGACGCCGCCACGACGATCACGCGCACCCTGTTCGTGGGGCTGGCGATGATCGAGTCCATCGCGATCTACTGCTTCGTGGTCTCGATGATTCTTATTTTCGCCAATCCGTTCTGGACTCACTTCGTCGCCGAAGCAGCCGGAAAATAGCCCATGCTCATCGATTGGTTCACCGTCGTCGCGCAGGCTGTCAACTTCATCATCCTGGTGTGGTTGCTGAAGCGCTTTCTTTACAAGCCGATCCTCGACGCCATCGACGCGCGCGAAAAGCGGATCGAGTTGGAGCTCGCGGACGCCGACGCCAAGAAAGCCGAAGCTCTAAGGGAGCGCGACGCGTTCCTGCGCAAGAACGAGGCGTTCGACGGGCAGCGCGCCGCGCTTTTGAGCGCGGCGGAAGCGGAGGCGAATACCGAACGTCGGCGGCTTCTCGACGAGGCCCGGCGGGCGGCCGACGCCTTGAGCGCCAAGCGTCAGCAAGCTCTGCGAAGCGACGCGCGCGATTTGAGCCGGGCGATCGGCGAGCGAACGCAAAACGAGGTGTTCGCCATCTCGCGAAAGGCGCTGACGGATCTCGCGACGACGACCCTTGAAGCGCGCGTGTGCGACGTGTTCGTTCGCCGCTTGCGGGAAATGGAAGCCCCGGCCAAAGCCGGTCTCGTCGAATCCCTGAAGACGGCGTCCGAGCCCGCGCTTGTTCGCAGCGCGTTCGCCCTGCCAGCGGAGCAATGCGCCGCGATACAAAAGGCGCTGGACGAGATCCTCGGGGCCGAGGTCCATCTCCGCTTCGAGATCGCGCCGGAACTGGTCGCGGGGATCGAACTCGCCGGGAACGGACAGAAGGTCGGCTGGAGCATCTCGGACTATCTCGCGTCGCTGCAAGAGCGCGTCGCCGAGCTTCTGAACGAGAAAGCCCAGCCTGAAGCAGGGAACCCGTGAACATGGACCCCGAGGGCCTCCAAACGACTTTCGACACTGTGTTCGCGGGAATAAGCCAAGCGCGGGAATCATTCGAGCCGCGTCTGCGACCGCGTGAAGTCGGCGTGATCACGAGCATCGCCACGGGCATCGCCAAGGTTTCCGGCCTCCCGGGCGTAGGCTTCGAGGAACTGGTGACCTTTCCCGGAGACATACTGGGCATCGCGTTCAATGTGGACGAGGACGAACTGGGCGTCGTGCTGCTCGGCGACTACGTGCGTTTGCGCGCCGGCGATCAAGTCGAGCGCACGGGCCGGGT